>JBIIHR010000076.1:0-5738 GCA_044235655.1 Cyanobium sp.
TGAACGACCCCGAAGGCCTGGAAGGCAGTGGCCTGGGGGAGGGGACCGGACACAGCGTGGCGGGATTGGGTCTGCTGCCCCTGCGCACCCACGTCCAATCCGGCAAGGTGCTGAGGCAGTGCCGCAGTGGCGCCCTCTGGCCCCCAGCCAGCGATGGCGTGAATGAGCCCGTGGCCATCGAGGGCTTTGAACTGCACAGGGGGGTCAGCACCCTGGTGCCGGCGGGAGACGTTAGCGGCTGCCAGACCCTCTGCACCGATCCCGATCTGGGGTGGGTGCAACACCATGGCGAGCAGGGGGGCCTGGTGGCGGGCACCTATCTCCATGGGATTTTCGAAAGCGGCCCCTGGCGGCGGCGCTGGCTCAATCACCTTCGGGCGCGCAAGAGACTCGCCCCCCTCAGCGAAGACCTGCCCCACCACAGCCGCCAGCGGGAAGCTCTGCTGGACCGCCTGGCCGATGCCTTTGAAGAGCATGTGAACCTGGGCCCCCTCCTCAGCGAAACAATCCGCACCGCTGGCTGAAACCATGGTTACTCCACAGGCCAACCGCATTTGCATCCGCTGGCCGAACGGCAGAACCACTCGGGTGGAGGCGGGCACCGACTGGCTGCAAGCGGCGCAGGAGGCCCAGGTGTGGATCCCCACCGGCTGCCTGGGGGGCAGCTGCGGAGCCTGCGAAATCACGGTGAATGGCGACACCTTGCGGGCCTGCCTGGCCGTGGTCCCGGCAGACGAGAGCGGGGACCTCACTGTGGAGATCTGGTCGGATCCAACCTGGTGAACTTACCCCTGGTGTCCCATCCGGCCTACTCGACTCCTCTGCCGGAGGAGCACCGGTTTCCGATGGCCAAATTCCGGCTCCTGGTTGACCATCTTCACAGGCTCGACCTGCTTAGGGAAGACCATCTGCACCAGCCCCTCCCCGTGCCCAGGCGCTGGCTGGAGCTGGTGCACCCGCGCCCGTACCACGAGGCCTTCGCTCGCCATCGACTGAGTCCGGCGGAGGCCAGGCGGATTGGGTTGCCGGCCACTCCAGGAGTGATCCGACGCAGCTGGCTAGCCGTGGGAGGAACGGTGCTGACCGCGCGCCTGGCTCTGCAGAACGGACTGGCCTGTCACCTGGCCGGAGGCACACATCATGCCTTCGGAAATGTGGGCAGCGGCTTCTGCATCTTCAATGATGTGGCCGTGGCCGCCCACGTGCTGCTCACAGAAGGGCTGGTGGAACGGATCCTGGTGGTGGATCTGGATGTGCACCAGGGGGATGGCACGGCCAGCCTGTTTGCAGGCGATCCACGGGTTTTCACCTTTTCGGCCCACGCCCAAAGCAATTTCCCCCTGCGCAAGGCTAGGAGTGATTGCGATCTCCCCTTACCAGATGGCATGGAAGACGAGTCCTATCTGGCTGCAGTGGGAAACCTGCTCCCCGATCTGCTGAACCACGTGCAGCCTGACCTGGTTTTTTACAACGCAGGCGTTGATCCTCACCGGCAGGATCGCTTGGGACGGCTCTGCCTCAGCGACAGGGGACTCCTACAACGGGAGCGAATGGTTCTGGAAACCTGCCTGCGCCAGAGGATACCTGTGGCAACGGTGATTGGAGGCGGATACGACAGCCTGACACCGTTAGTGGAGCGCCATGGTTTGGTGGTCCGGGCCGCCGCAGAAGTGGCCCTTCTCCACCATCTCTAATGGCCAAACACCATTACCCCAGGACCTGATTTCAAGCCGCCACCTCCTGGGGGAGAGAACCCATGGAGGAAATCTGTGAGAGGAGATCTCGCAAGGCCTGTGCCCCTGCAGGGAAGCGCTGAAGTGTGTCCACGTAGCTGGTAATTCGCTGCACCTTGCTCGTTGAAAACAGCACACACCCATGGGGATTGTTCAACAGGGCACCAGTGACCAGGAGTGCCGTGAGCAACTCAGGCTGACGGGGGTCCTCGTCTAATTGTTCTGCCCAACGAATGAGCAGGAGATCAAGGGTGGGACGGTAGCTGGCAGAACGGAGCGGAGTGCGAAGAACGCTGTGAGTAAAGAGTGGAGATTGGGCCCTCTCTACAAACCACGAGGTGTCGTGATTGAGCAGGTGGTCGGGAATCTGAACCACCCCCCGGAACCTGGGATTGTCGGAGAGGATCTCTCGGCTGGCCTTGCGACCAGAGCCAAGACCATAAGCCCTGATCTTTCCTTCCACAACCAGGGTGTCAAGGAGAGAAATGACATCTTCGTCAAGGTTTCCACTTTGACATTCATCCAGCAGATAGAAGTCGATGTATTCCGTACCCAACTTCCGCAGGCTTTCCTCCACACCATGACGAATTTCAGCCGGCTTGTAGGGGTGACTGCCCGTGCCTGGAGAAGAGGATCCAGGAGTGTCCGGGAAACTGGAGGTGCCCACAACGGGAAGGGCCCGGATCGCACGGTTGGCCATATCCTGTTGCTGGGGGCTCAACTGGCCACAGACATGACGATTGATGGTTCGGGCAATCGGTAGGGCCGGCCTGAGCAAGGGGTGGATGGAGGGGGGAAGCAGTCCGAATTTGGAAGTGATCGTGATGTCACTTCGCCTGCCACGGGCAAAGATGGCAAGCACCTCCTCTGCCAGCCCCATGCCATAGAGAGGTGCCGTATCAAAGTGCCTGACCCCTTGATCAAAAGCCGCTTCCAACAGGCGCAAACGACCTGCCGCCGTCATGGAAGACCCCATGATTCCAGACGTCCCGAAACCCAGCCTGGAAAGCTGGTTCTGGGAAGAAGACCTGGGCAGGAAAGAGACTTTATGGGAGATTTCGTCAGCCTTAGGGATGGACAGGGACCTCTGTGGGGTTAAATCCGAAGTTAGGAGGTTGGACTCGGTAGGCATCGGGCTAGGGGTTGACGGTCCTTGCGCCGAAGATACCGCTGTTCAAGAAGCAAACAAGTCCTTCCCCATCCCAATTAACAGCAGGAGTTCTTCACCGCAACGGTTCAATGATGGAGCTACAGGATGGACCGGATCAAGTCAATGGCACCGTTTTGAAGCTGCACGGTGCTCTCTAATAGATAATCTGCTCCAGCATCTAGAAGTCCTTGTTCGTAGGTGTGGCGTCGAATGCGTTGCTCCGGTGGATGCAAATGGGGTGGAGCAACCGCCAAGGCAAGGAAGCACTGATCCGGAATGCATCTCTGAGCACGGCGGACCGTCTCCACATCCGCAACCGTGTCTCCGAGGTAGGCCACAGGTGGTCCTTGCGGACCCAGAGACTGACCGCGTTCGTTGGCCAACTGCCCAGCCAAACGTAAGAGCCCCGTGGGGTCTGGTTTATCCGGCGCATCTCCCATGGCCACAAGCGGTGGATCCGAGAGCCCAAGCCTTTCCTCCAGAAGGAATTTGGCTGAAGGTGGCTCCGCCCCGCTGACGAAGCCCCAGGCGATCCCCGCCCGGTTGAGCGCGGAGAAAAAATCGGGATCGACCAGCAGGGTCTCCTCCCGAATGAACCCCGTCCATTGCGAGGGTGGCCCCTCAGGATCGGCCCCGAAATAGAAGCGGCTGAACACCTCCACCACCTCCGCAAGGGCAGGAAGGGCATGGCTGAGGAGTGCCGAACCTCCCCCACCACCAGCCAGACGGTGGCGTCGCACCAGCTCCAGGCTGGCCTCCCAATCGTTGTTCCAACAGCCCTCGCCCTTGAGGGCATCGATGACCGTAGGTTCGGGGCACCAACCAGTGAAGTGGTGCACCGTGGCCCGGATCGCCCTGCGGTAGCTCGCACTCACATCACGGATGACCCCATCCAGATCGAACAGCAGGATGACCTGCGCCGGAGTGGTAACCAAGGAGGAGCTGGGCAGGGTGGGCGACAATCGGGCTGGTAGTTTAGTTGTTTGAATGTTGGCTTTGAGCGCAGAGACCCAAATGGCTCCAGAGAAAACCACGCTGGACACAACCGTCGCCCTTGGGGCGGAGGACGCCGCAGAGGTGACTGCTACGGCGGATCCAACGCCTGGCCGGCCCGTGATGCGTGGGGGTAGCGCGGCTCTCGCGACGGCCACCATTGATGAGGATGGGGTGCCCTCGGGCTACACCCCCAAGCCTGACGAAGGCCGCTTTCTCCTGAAGATTCTCTGGCTGCCTGACAACGTGGCTCTTGCTGTTGATCAGATCGTGGGAGGGGGGCCTAGCCCACTGACGGCCTACTTCTTCTGGCCCCGGGAAGACGCATGGGAAACCCTCAAGGGTGAACTGGAGCGCAAGAGCTGGATCACCGACAACGAGCGGGTCGAAATTCTCAACAAGGCCACCGAGGTGATCAACTACTGGCAGGAGGAAGGTCGGGGCAAGAGCCTGGAGGAAGCCAAGCTCAAGTTCCCCGACGTCACCTTCTGCGGTACCGCTTGATCCACAGAAGGTGGAATGCACGACCTGGGCAAGCCTCCGGCTGCTCAGGTCGCAACAGTATCGGCCTCAAACTGAGATGCGGCCTGTTCCGTTAAGGGATGGGTCCATATCTGTCGTGCCAAGGAAGGAGAAAGGGTATAAGTATCAATTCCCAGAGGCGCCAGGGTCAGGATGTCTTCAAGGGAGCGAAGGCTGGCCACCAATAAGCGGGTGGTGGTTCCGACCCCGTCCAGACAGCGTTGCATCTGGATCACCTCCGCCCGGCCATCCACTCCTGAGTCGCTGATGCGACCCAGATACGGAGCCACATAGGTCGCTCCAAGCCCCGCGGCGGCAAGCACCTGGGAGGGTGCGTAGCACGCGGTGAGTGTCACCCGAACCCCACTTGCCACTAACAAAGCAGCGGAGCGAAGCCCCCCTTCCGTCAAGGGGAGCTTGATGACGATCTGATCTGGTGCAAGGGCGAGAAGGGCTCGGGCATGAACGAGAAGCTCTTCTGTGGTGGAACCCCAGGCCTGGAGATGCACCTCTTGACAACCGAATTTCAAGGCCCGATCGGTCAGATCGGCCAAGGTTTCGACGGTACAGGGCAGGCCAGCACGTCGGAGCAGGGAGGGATTCGTGGTGATCCCTTGGAACAGTCCCAAAGGCCACAGTTCGGCCCAGTCATGGACGTTGGCCGAATCAATCAGGAATCGCAAAGCCAAGGGCGGAAGGGCTCTGCAAAGAACAAGATCAACTACCCCGGCTGGCGGCTACCCTGGCGCGTGCTTGGGCGAGAGCGTCCTGCGCCTTGAATTTTTCGGGGCTGGGATCTTTCCCCTCAAAGGCCAAGGCTTCCTGCTCTGCCTGCTCGAACTCCCGTTCAGCGGTGGCCCGATCAATGGAGCTGCCGAGTTCAGCCCCATTCACCAACACGGTGACTTGGTTGGCCTCCACCTCAGCAAAGCCCCCCAAAAGGGCAATTGCTTTCCAGGAGGACCCCTCGCGAAGTCGAAGGACGCCACTGTCGAGGGCGGTGAGCATGGACACGTGACCGGTAAGCACACCCAGCTGGCCAGTGCTGCTGGGGAGGATCACCTCATCGACGGGACCATCAAACACACTCTGATCAGGAGCGAGAACACGCAGGTTGAGGGTCATCGGTTCAAGCCTTCTTGGCGTCGGCGAGGATCTTTTCGGCCTTGGCCTTCACCTCATCAATGTTGCCCACCAGGTAGAAAGCGGCTTCAGGCAAATCGTCCAGTTCGCCGGCAAGAATCATCTGGAAGCCTTTGATGGTTTCCTCCAGCTTCACATATTTGCCAGACATACCGGTGAACACTTCAGCCACGAAGAAGGGCTGGGAAAGAAACTTC
>JBIIHR010000077.1:0-5730 GCA_044235655.1 Cyanobium sp.
CGCCGAAGTGTGCAAAACGGCCAATGCCCTCAAGGCCCTGGGTATCGGCAAGGGAGATCTGGTGGCCCTCTACATGCCCATGGTGCCCGAGGCGGCCATCGCCATGCTGGCCTGTGCCCGCATCGGAGCCCCCCATTCGGTGGTGTTCGGCGGCTTTTCCGCCGAAGCCCTCCGCGACCGGCTGATTGACGGGGCCGCGAAGGCCGTGATCACCGCCGATGGGGGTTTCCGCAAGGACAAGGCCGTGGCCCTCAAGCCCGCCGTGGATGCGGCCCTGGCTGATGGGGCCTGCCCCACGGTGGAGCATGTGTTGGTGGTGCGGCGCACGGGCGAGCCCACGGCCATCGAAGCCGGTCGGGACCACTGGTGGCAGGAGCTGGTGGAACGCCAGAGCCCCGACTGCCCGGCCGAGCCCATGGCCAGTGAAGACCGCCTCTTTGTGCTTTACACCTCCGGCTCCACGGGCAAACCCAAGGGGGTGGTGCACACCACCGCCGGCTACAACCTCTGGGCCCACCTCACCTTCCAATGGATCTTCGACATCCGGGAGGACGACATCCACTGGTGCACGGCAGATGTGGGCTGGATCACGGGGCACAGCTACATCGTTTACGGGCCCCTCTCCAATGGGGCCACCACAGTGATGTACGAGGGGGCTCCACGCCCATCCAAGCCGGGGGCCTTCTGGGAGGTGATCCAGAAACACCGCTGCACCATCTTCTACACGGCGCCGACAGCCATCCGGGCTTTCATGAAGAGCGGCCGCGAGGTGCCCGACCAGTACGACATGAGCTCCCTGCGGATCCTGGGCACCGTGGGCGAGCCCATCAACCCGGAGGCCTGGATGTGGTATCGGGACGTGATCGGCGGAAACCGATGCCCGGTGGTGGACACCTGGTGGCAGACCGAAACCGGCGGCGTGATGATCAGCCCCCTGCCGGGTGCCACGCCCACCAAACCTGGCTCCGCCACGCTCCCCCTGCCCGGCATCGTGGCCGACATCATGGACCATGAGGGCCGGTCGCAAGGGGCCGACCAGGGTGGGTATCTCACGATCCGTCGGCCCTGGCCGGGGATGATGCGCACAGTGCATGGGGATCCGGATCGCTTCCGCAGGAGCTATTGGGAGGAGATCCGTCCTGCGGACGGCAGCCACGTGTATTTCGCAGGCGATGGGGCCCGGCGGGATGCAGATGGCTACTTCTGGGTGATGGGCCGGGTGGACGACGTGATCAACGTGTCCGGCCACCGGTTGGGCACCATGGAGATCGAAAGCGCCCTGGTGAGCCACCCGGCCGTGGCGGAAGCGGCCGTGGTGGGCCGGCCCGATGAGCTCAAGGGGGAAGGCATTGTGGCCTTCGTGACCCTGGAAACAGGCCGAGAGGGCAATGATGCCCTCATGGCGGAACTCAAGAGCCACGTGGGCAAGGAGATCGGCCCCATTGCCCGGCCGGATGTGATCAAATTCAGCGAAGCCCTACCCAAGACCCGCAGCGGGAAGATCATGCGCCGGATCCTGCGCTCTCTGGCCTCGGGCCAAGAGGTGAGCGGCGACACCAGCACCCTGGAGGATCGCAGCGTGCTGGATGCCCTGAGGGTGTGAGCCGAGATCAGCTCAAAGGAAAAGGCGCGGACGCCAGCTCAGACCAGCGGTTGCAAGGTCGTCGGCTGGCAGAGCAAAACGATGAGCCAGATCGTGCCAATGATGGGAATCAATCCAATGAAGATCCAGGGCCAGGGCTTACCGGCGTCCCGCAACCTCCGGATGGTGAGGGGAAGGGTGGGGAGAATAGAGGCTGGCAGATAAAGGCTCAGAATCCAGCCAAAAAAGTTGGAGGCATTGCTGAGCAAACCAAGCACCAGTCCCAGGAGAAAGTTAGCCAGATAAAACCACCAATAGTCTGGCCGCTTCGATCGGCCGGTGTAGTCGAAACTCTTCTTCCAAGCCTCGACATAGTGATGAATCAGGGGATGCATGGAGTCAGAGTCAAGTCGTAACGACCATGCAGGGCTCTCGCTGGGCTGTCAATCGTTGATCAGCTTTCCATCGCCGAGATGAACCCCAATCTCAACCCTCCTGGGGCTGACTCCAGCCCGAGATCGCCTCTGACAATCGGTCGATCTGCCGCTGCCTGCTGGGATCATCGGCCCAATCACCGAGCAGTTGCTTGCGCAATCCCGCACTGGCAGGCGTGAGGTGATCCCCGGGAAGTTCCAGAAGCGACGTGGCGTCATCAGGCCGTTCCTGCAACACCCCGAGCAGGCGGCGACTCTGATCGAGTCCATCGCTGCGGAAGCGCACCAGCAGGTTGCGGGGTTGGCGGTAGCTGCGAGACACCTGGCTCAGGGTTTCGGTGGGGGAGGGGCTGAATTCCGTGCGGAAGCCAAATTGCTGGGCGAATTCCGAGAGCAGGGGCACGGAACGCTCAGCCGAGAAATTGTTGAAACTCAGGGCCACCAAACCTGAGCAGTTGCGGCCATTGTCAGGAGCCAGCAGATGGAGCTTGCAACCGAGGCTATGGCCCAGGCGCAGCACCGGGCCATCTCCAGGCACAGCAGCCTGGTCCCGAGCCTGGCGGAAAGCCCGCCAGGCCTCATTGGCCTGGCTCTGATGATCGAATCCAGGCACGTAGCTCCAGGCCCGCACCTGCCAGCCGCGCGCCGCAAGAGATTCCAAAAGACGGCGGTAGCTGATCTGGGGCGTGGCCGCCAGGTAGCTCCCCCCGATGAATTCCACGAGCCCCGCTCGCGGCTGGGAACGGGAGCCTGACAGGGGATCCAGCTCCAGCAGGGGGCCCATCTGGCGCCAGGCCGCCTCAGCCACCCTGGCCCCCAGACCCGCCGCTGGTCAGTTTCCGCAGGGCGTCCAGGGCTTCCCGCCGATGGGCAGGCCCATCCAGGAGGTTGTTGAACACATGCCGGATCACCCCGTCGCCATCGATCACATAGGTGACACGGCCGGGCAAAAAGCCCAGGGTATTGGGGACCCCGAAGGCCCGCCGGAGCTGATTGCCCTGATCCACCAGCAGGGGGTAGGGGAGTTTGTGGCGTGCCGCAAAGCGCTGGTGGCTGGCGGCGTCATCTCCGCTGACCCCCCAGACCTGGGCGCCAAGCGCCTGGAAGTCGGCAAAGCCATCCCTGAAGGCGCAAGCCTCCATCGTGCAACCTGGAGTGTCGTCCTTGGGATAGAAAAACAACACCAACGGAGCCCCTGCCAGTTGGTCACTGCGCCGTTCCACCCCTTCAGCGTCCTTGAGGGCGATCAAAGGAACAGGATCGCCGATGGAGAGGGAAGCAGGCACAGCAGCAGAAAAACACACCTCCAAAAACCTTAGGAACGGAAGTTCGGAAGCTCGGGGCGGACTGCCGACCCTTGCGCGAGCTGAGAGCATGGGGAGGAATCAACGGGGCGATGGCGGAAACAACCCATGGCTGGGAGCAGACGGATCTTCTGGGGCTTGCCCTCCCATCGGCTCCGGCTGTGACCGTTTCCGTGGAGGTCGTCGAAGCCTCAGTGCTTGAGCCAGAGGAGACCGCCCCGGACCAACCCTCACCCCAGGTGATGGACGCCCCCGAGGTAGAGCCCACCCCAGGCGAGACGCCATCGAATCAGCGGACCCAGGTTCCCGTTTCCCTGCCCGGATTCGCCCGAACCTCGGCCCGCTCCTCCCCCCAGCTCTTGGAGCGCCTGCTGATCCTGGATACGGAAACCACGGCGCTCCAGCCCCAGCACGGAGAGTGCATTGAAGTGGGAGCCGTGCTGTTTCACGTGCCAGGCCGGGCCGTGCTGACCCAGGTGTCGTTTTTACTGCCCTGCAACAGCAATGGGGCAGAGGCCATCAACGGCATCCCCGCCGCCGTCAGCCAGCTTGATCAGCCCTGGCAGGAAGCGCTCAACTGCTTTCTGGCGATGGTGACCGGGGCCGACGGGATCCTCGCCCACAACGCCGCCTTTGACCGCCAATGGTTCGGCCATGGGGCCCTGCCGGCCCTCGACAAGCCCTGGATCTGTTCCATGGAGGACATCTGCTGGCCGGCGGAACGCCATCTCCGTCCCAACCCTTCCGTGCGGGATCTGGCCCTGGCCTACGGGGTACCCGTGTGGGCTGCCCACCGGGCTCTCACCGACTGCACCTATCTGGTGCAAGTGCTGCAGCGATGTGACGACCTGGAGGATCTCCTCCTTGCGGCGCAAGAGCCCCGGCGGCTCTATCGGGCCCAGCTCGCCTACAGCCAGCGCCATCACGCCAAGGCGGCCGGTTTTCGCTGGAACGATCCCGTGCCTGGAGCCTGGAGCAAACGACTGAGCGAGCGGGAGGTCACCACGCTTCCCTTTCCGGTCAACCCCGTGCTCAGCGCCTAAGGCTGGGGTTCTGCGGCGAGAGCTTCTGCGGATTTGCTACGGATCTCCGAAGCCATCTGGGCATGTTCCCCCATTCCCCCGTGCCACAGCCAGCCTGGTGTCATGGATCACCAGCCTCCCCATTCCTCTAGCGATCCGATGCAGGAGCGGGTGCGGCGCTGGCAATCGGTACGCACCTGGGCCCGGTTGATCCGGGAGGCTGAGGCCCTCTGGCATGTGGATGCCCGCATCCTCCATCGACTGGCTTCCGAAGAACTGGTGCGGCTGGTGCAGGAAGTGCCCCCCCGCCTACGGCGCCGGGTGAACCTCTGGTTGGAGCGCTTTCACGTGGCCACCAGGCTCAAGTAGGGGTGGCCAGGAAGGGGCGGGGATCCTGATCCCGCCGGTGCTGGAGGGGAATGGGCTCGCCTTGCCGATGGGGATCGGCAGGATCCCGCAGGGCCGTGGCCTCCAGGGCCTGCCGCAGGAGGCGGGCGGAATGGAGGGGCATGTCGCGGGGGACGCTGATCCGATCCCGCAGATAACGCAGCCCGGGGGCGCTGCCCGCAGGCGGAGGGGCGATCGTGCCGGCCAGGCCTGGATCGGTGGAGATCAGGAGGGTGGTGAGGGCGGAGCGGAGAGCTGGCTCAAAGAGCTCCGGGAGCAGGGGATTGCGCGCCACCAGGGTGGGGCGATGCTTCAGCACCCGGGCGAGGGCCACCAGGGCTGCCCCTTCGGGCTCGGGCTGGGAGGTTTCCGGATCGGGCTCGGCGATGGGCCAGGGGCCCTGGTTGATGCGAGCCGCCAGGGCCCGCTGGACCTGGTCGCCATTGGCGTAGCAGCCCCCCATCTGGGGGGGGAGGTCGTGGGTGTGGGTATGGAAATCGCTCTGGGTGCCCAGGTAGGTAGGCCTCTGCTCCAGGGCGGCGAACCAACGGTGGATGGCGGGATGCTCCTGACGCAGGAGGAAGCCCTTGTAATCAGCAAGGGAGGCGTTCATCCGCTCCACGTAGGGCACAAACACCAGGTCGGCGGTGGTCAGGGGCTCTCCCAGGAGAAAGGGACCACCACTGGCCTCCAGCACCTGCTCCATGGATCTGGCCACGCGCTGGAACTGGGCTCGGGCCCGAACCTCGGAGGCGCCGTTATGGGGCTGGCAGAGCCATTCACACCAAGCCCGAAACAGCACCCGCTCCAGCTGCCGCAACGGCAACACCCGGGGATCAGCCATGCCGGGGCCCAGGGGGCCAAAGGCCTGCTCCAGGGCTTCAAGGATGCGATCGCTCTCGGTGATCAGGCGCCCATCCACCTCAAGGGCCGGCAGCATGCCGGAGGGCACCCGCTGCCGATACCAGGCTTCTTTCTCCCCATAACAGAACATCGTCACC
>JBIIHR010000078.1:0-5699 GCA_044235655.1 Cyanobium sp.
ACGGGCATAGGGCCGCTCGAGGGCTTCCAACCAGAGCCGGGGGGGATCAATCCAGCGTTTCAACCAGGCGGGTTCGCGCTGGTCGGCATGCAGCAGTCGACTGGCCGCCACGGGGGTGAAAGTGATGGCATTGATGGTGGAAAAGGCAATGGCCGCGCTGATGGCCAGCGCAATGGGGGCGTAGAGCCGTCCGAGGCTCCCCTCCAGACCCAGCACGGGCAGGAAGACCACCACCAGCACCAGGGAGGTGGCCACCACCGCACTCCCCAACTCGGCCATGGCCTCCTGTGCCGCCTCCAGGGCCGGGGTGCCCGCCTCCAGGCGGCGGCCGATGTCCTCACTCACCACGATGGCGTCATCCACCACCAGCCCGGAGGCCAGCACCATGCCAAAGAGGGAGAGGGTGTTGATCGACATGCCGGTGAGGCGCAGCACCGAGAGCGAACCGATCAGGGCCACGGGCACGGCGACAGCGGTGATCAGGGCCAGGCGGCTGTTGCCAAGGCCAAGGAGCAACACCACAAACACCAGCAGCACCGAATCCCGCAGGGCCTCGATGGCGCCATCGATGCTGGTGCGCACGGTTTCGGCCTCATCCACGATCACCTGCATCTCAACACCCGGGGGAAACCTGGGGGTGATCTCCTCCAGGGCGGCCTCCACCTCCTTCCGCACCTGCAGGGCATTGCTCCCATCCCGTTGATACACCGCCACAGATACGGTGCGCTGCCCCTTCAGGTTGCTGGCCAGGGATTCATAGCTTTCAGTTCCCAGGCTCACCCGGCCCACATCCTTCAGCAGGGTCACCCCCCCTTCCCCGCTGCGCCCCACCACCAGCTGCTCAAATTCCGCCACCGAGCGCAGGCGCCCCTCCATTCGCAAGGGCAGCACCATCACCTGGTCTTGTGGGGTGGGGGCATCCCCGATCTGCCCCAGAGCGGCGAGCACGTTTTGCTGTTCCAGGGCCTGGCGGATCTGGGCAATGGTGAGGTTGCGCTGCTCCAGGCGCACGGGATCCAACCAGAGGCGAAAGGCCAGGGGACTTCCCCCAAAGAAGCCCACATCCCCCACCCCCGGAACCCGCCGCAGGCGGTCCCGCACCACCTGATCCACCCAGCCGTTGAGAAAGGTGTCGCGATAGGTGGCGGCATCGGCGCTGAAACTCAACACCAGCAGCAGGTCGTCGGAGCTGCGTTGCACCTGCACGCCGAAACGGGCCACCTGGGAGGGCAACTGGCGCGCCACCACCGTGGCCTGGTTCTGGGTGTTGATCTGGTTGAGCTCCGGATTCCCGCCGCTGAACACCAAGGAGATGGAGCTCCCGTTAGCGGAACTGGTGGAGCGGATGGAATCCAGCCGCTCCAGACCGTTGAATTGTTTTTCCAGCAGGTTGGTGACGCCCTGCTCCACCGCTTCAGGCCCCGCCCCGGGATAGCTGGCCCGCACGCTGACCCGGCTGTTGGCAATCGGAGGAAGGTTTTCCACCTGCAACACCGGCAGGCTCACCACCCCGGCCAGCAGGATCAGCAGGCTCAGCACCATGGTGAGCACCGGGCGCCGAAGGAAGGGATCCGCGATCGACCTCAAAGCCATCCCCCTTGGGCATCCCTGCAGTTAGGCCGTGGAGATCCTGGCAGGCCCGCCGCACGCCGGGAGGGAAGAAAAAGGGTCAGGAGGCTTCCCCCTGGCCGAGGGAGGCCGCTTGCTCCTGGCTCAGCCGGCCCGCCTGGAGCAGCACGCCGGTGATGCGGGGGATATCGAGAACAGCATGGAGCTGATAACCCGCTTCCTCCAGGCGCTGGCGTCCATGAAGCACCTCTGCAGCCCCTCCGGGACTGGGGCCGTGGTCGATGAACACCACCACATCGGAAACCCGGAGGCCCGAGCTCTCCAGCTTGCCAATCCCCTCCAGCACGCTGCCGCCACTGATCAGGATGTCGTCCACCACCACCACCTGTTCCCCCTCCTGAAAGTCGCCTTCAATGAGCCTTCGGGCTCCATGGGCCTTCACTTCCTTTCGGGGATAGATCAGGGGTTTGTGGAGCTGGAGCGAGAGGCCCGTGGCCGTGGGTAGCGACCCATAGGGAATCCCCGCAATGCGATCAAAGGACAGGCCCTCCAAGCAGCCGGCATAGGCATGGAGCACCCGATGGAAGAGGTTGGGATCGGAGATGATCTGGCGTAGATCGATGTAGTAATTGAAGAGGGCTCCTGAGGCCTGTTTGTATTCGCCAAACAACAGACAACCCAGATCAAAGAGATCGACAATCAACTGCTCCATCGGCTGGCTGGCCTTTGCTGCGGGCAGCCAGA
Source organism: Cyanobium sp. (assembly GCA_044235655.1). Taxonomy (GTDB): domain Bacteria; phylum Cyanobacteriota; class Cyanobacteriia; order PCC-6307; family Cyanobiaceae; genus Cyanobium. The sequence goes on from JBIIHR010000078.1 coordinate 2,314, forward strand.
GGGAGCAGCGATCCTCGGATTGTTGCTCCAGCCGGGCTTGCCGATGGGCCTGGATCCGTTCCTTGAGCTGGCTGGCCCTCTCCGCCATGTCGTCCTCCACCAGGAGGTTCTGGGGCAAGGGCAGCAGGAGCCCATCGGCGGAATCGGTGAGGCCCGCCTCCAGGAGGGCATCCAGGCGATCCTCCTCCGCCCAGAGGCTGCGCAGGATCAGAAACCGCTCCGGCGCCTCGGCCCTCACTCGCGCCAGGATGGCCGGATCACTGGTGCCCACCTCCAGCAACAGTTGATCGGGGGTCGCCCAGCGTTGGGCCTCTCGCACGATACGCAAATAGAGGGGATCCTCCTCATTGGGGTGATGTTGCAATTCCCGCGCTGCTGGATTGGAGCTGTGGCAGGTCACCACCACGGCCTTATCCGGGTAGAGCAAGAACGGTGCCGCGATGTCCTGCCCGGGCAGGGGCGAGAGGGTCACCGCATCCGCGCCCAGATCCCGGAACAGGTAGTGGGCCAGGGCAGAGGAGCTGTTCAGATCCCCATGTTTGGCATCCACGATGAGGGGTGTATGGAGGGGCACCAGCTCCCGCACCTCCCGCAGCAGCTCCAGGCCGATCGGCCCCAGCGATTGGTAAAAGCCGAGGCTGGGTTTGTAAGCACACACATGGGAACCCGTGGCCTCGATCACGGCCTTGATCCAGTGGCGGGCCTGGGAGAGGAACGAGCAGCCCGCCATGCCCCGGCGCAACGACCAGCTCTGCAACATTTCCGGGTTGGGATCCAACCCGGTCACCAGAAGAGACTGCCGGTCGGCGATGGCATCCGTGAGCTGAAGAAAGAAGCCCATCGAGCTGGGGAGCGCACGGGTTGGTTCTGCCATTCTCCGCTTCAGGGCTGGATGGTGGGATAAACGGGCTCCCAGCGATGGCTCTGCAGGCACTGCAGCACCTCCTCCGGCGTTGTGGCCCGCCGGGCCAGCCCCTCCTTCAAAGCCGCCAGGGCAACGGCTTCCGCCACTCGCGTGGACACCTGACGCACCTGGTGGAGCGCGGGCATCAGTGGGGCCTCGGGGTTGAGGCTGGCGGGGATCTCGTCGGCCAGGGCTTCCACGCAGGCATCGATCATCCCCTCACTCACCTCGCTGGCCCCCACGGCCATCGCCGCAAACCCCAAACCTGGGAACACAAAGCAGTTGTTGCACTGCCCGATCACCCGCTCCTGGCCATGGATCTGCACCGGCGGGAAGGGACTCCCCGTGGCCACAAGGGCCCGGCCCTCGCTCCAGCGCAGGAGCTCGTTCGGGGTGATTTCCGCCAGAGGGGTGGGATTGGAGAGCGGCAGCACGATGGGGCGCGCCGTGCCCCGGCAGAGGGCTTCCACCACGGGCTGATCGAAGGCTCCGGCGCAGGTGGAGGTGCCGATCAGCACGCCGGGCTTCACGGCCTCAATCACCGCCAGCAAACCGATCCGGCCCTGGCCATCGGCGGGAAAATCCCGCACCAGCTCCGCCCGTTTCACATAGGGGCTGACCGCCTCACTCCAGTGGGCCAGCCCATCGTGCACAAGACCCTCCCGATCCAGCATCCACAACCTGTCGACCGCCTCGGCGGGGGTAAGGCCCTGGCGCTGCAGGAGCCGGCAGAGCCGCTCGGCGATGCCGCATCCCGCGCTCCCGGCCCCAAAGATCACGATCCGCTGATCGCGGAAGGGCTGGTCCAACCCCTTCAACCCCGCCAGCACCGCCGCCGCAGCCACCCCGCTGGTGCCTTGAATGTCGTCATTGAAACTGGGCACCACCTGGCGGTAGCGATCCAGCACCCGCCTGGCGTTGCCCGCGCCGAAATCTTCCCAGTGGACCAACGCCTGGGGGCACACCTGATGCACTGCGCCGATGAAGGCATCCAGGAAGGCGTCGTAGGTCTCTCCGTCCAGTCGGGGGTGCTTCCACCCGGGGTAGAGGGGGTTATGGCGCAGATCGGTCCGATCGGTTCCCACATCCAGCATCACCGGCAGGGCATGGGCGGGATGGAGGCCGGCACAGAGGGTGTAAACGGCAATTTTCCCTAGACAGATCTGGATTCCCCCCACCCCCTGATCCCCAATCCCCAGGATCCCCTGGGCATCGGTGATCAGCAGCAGCTCAGGCTGGCCGAAGCTGTCACAGGCCTGGCGGAGAAGCTCGACCATCCGCTCCTGATCCGGCGCCGCCAGATAAACCCCCTTGGAGGGGCTTCGGTACGACTGGCTGAACTGCTGAATCGCCTTTCCAACCGTGGGGGTGTACACAATCGGCAAGGCCTTTTCGATGTGCTCGGCCAGAAAGCGGTGAAACAGGGTGAGGTTGCGCTCGCGGAGGAATTGCAGATAGGCAAAGCGTTCCAGATCACTGCCCATGGCTTCGAACGCCAGCCAGCAGCGCTCCACCTGCAGCTCAAGGGTTTCCTCCTGCCAAGGCAGGAGGGCCTCTAAACCGAACGCCCGGCGCTCCTGACGGGTGAAGGCCGTGCCCTTGTTGAGCAGGGGATCATTCAGCAGCTCTTCCCCCCGCAGGGAGGTGACCAGGGACGGAGCAGCCAAGGCATGCAGGGAGCGGAACACCCAGTCTCCCAACCCGGCGGTCCCTCAGGCGCCGGAGGACGTGGCCGACACCAGGCGCCACGGCAACACCTGGCCCGCATGGAAGGGAACCAGCTCGATCGCCCGACCGGCGGCATCGTTGAGGTGGAGCCGAGGGGGCACGGTGTGGCCGTCGCGCGCCAGGGTGACGCGTTCCTCGTTGGGGGGCAGGCCATAAAACCTGGGCCCATGGAGGGAAGCGAAGGCTTCCAGCCGATCCAGGGCGCCCTCCTGCTCAAAGGCCAGGGCATAGCTCTCCAGGGCTGTGGGGGCATTGAAGATGCCGGCGCACCCACAGGCGGCCTCCTTGGACGTGCGGGCGTGGGGCGCGGAATCGGTACCGAGGAAAAAACTCGGCTCTCCCGAGGTGGCCGCCTGACGCAGGGCCAGACGGTGCTTCTCGCGTTTGGCCACGGGCAGGCAGAAAAAATCGGGCCGGAGCCCGCCGTCAAACATCGCGTTGCGGTTGATGTGGAGGTGGTGGGGGGTGATCGTGGCCGCCAGCTGGGGGGCGGACGCCCGCACAAAGGCCACGGCCTCTGCAGTGGTGATGTGCTCGAACACCACCTTCAGTCCTGGGAACTGGCGCAACAAGGGCTGGAGATGGCGGTCGATGAAGACGGCCTCCCGATCGAACACATCGACGCCATGGTCGGTCACCTCCCCGTGCAGGAGGAGGGGCATGCCCAGGCGCTCCATGGTCTCGAACACCGGGTTGAGCGAGGCCAGATCCCTCACTCCGGCGGCCGCATTGGTGGTGGCATGGGCGGGATAGA
>JBIIHR010000079.1:0-5685 GCA_044235655.1 Cyanobium sp.
AATATAATTTATGATGGCTGCCAGAGTGGTGCTTTTCCCTGAGCCCGTTGGACCTGTCACCAGAAAAAGACCCTTGGGACGCTCGGCAATTGTTCTGAGTTGTTCCGGGAGATTGAGCTGATCAATGGTTGGCATCTTCGTGGGAATCAAGCGCAGGACCATGGCGTCCCCCCGCAATGTTTCGAGCACATTGATGCGCACACGCACAAAAGAGAAGCTATAGGAACCGTCATATTCCTTCTCCCGATGAAAGAGATCCACATCGGAGGGTTCGAGGATCTCGCGCAACCAATCCCGAAACGTGGTCTTATCGGTCAGCGGCCAGCCCGTACGAACAATCTCCCCCCGGCTGCGGTAGCGGGGCTCTTCCCCCACCCCGAGATGAACATCCGAAAAGTCATTGGCAAAGGCGATCTGCACGATGCCTTCCATCGTGGTGGGAAGTTGGGGGGGGATCCCCCGTTGACCCACGGCGGGCTCCTGGGCCGCCGAGCTGTTGGGAGCCTGACGAGGCGGCGGCGGCGGTGGGGCCACGGGCCCACCGCTGGCCTTGGCGAATGGATCAGAGCCCACAGGGCGCAGATGGGAGGAGTGAACCATGGTCTCTGAAACCCGATGAAATCATGGTGCCATTCCTGAACCCGATCTGCAGACGCCAGGGGAGAAGCGGGCAACCACCCTCTCTAGGATCATCAGGTTCTGCAACCAGGTCTTGTCTGCTGCTACCGGTGCCCTGCCGCTGGTCACCATTGTTCTGGGCACCCGCCCTGAAGCCATCAAGCTCGCGCCAGTGATCCTGGCGTTTCAGAAGGCCGAGGATTTTCAAACCCGGGTGGTGCTCACCGGGCAACACCGGGAAATGGTGAGCCAGGTGATGGATCTGTTTGGGCTCAAGGCGGATCACGACCTGGCCCTGATGGCGCCCCAGCAGACCCTCACCCACGTCACCTGTGCTGCCCTACAGGGGCTCAAGGAGGAATTCCAGGCCCATCGCCCTGCCCTGGTGCTGGTGCAGGGAGACACCACCACGGCCTTTGCCAGTGCCCTGGCCGCCTTCTATGAACAGATCCCCGTGGGACATGTGGAGGCCGGCCTGCGGACCGACAACCTTCTCGATCCCTTTCCGGAGGAGGCCAATCGTCGGCTGATCTCCCAGCTGGCCCTCCTGCACTTCGCCCCCACCGAACGCTCCGCCGCCAATCTGCGAGCCTCCGGGGTGGTGGGGGAAACGATCACCACCGGCAACACGGTGATCGATGCGCTCCTGCAGATGGCGGAAACTGCTCCGCAATGGGAGCTGCCGGGCCTCGACTGGACCCACCAACGGGTTCTTCTCGCCACGGTGCACAGGAGGGAGAACTGGGGCGAAAGGCTGGACGACATCGGCAGGGCCTTTCTTGCTCTGCTCGATCTGTTCCCCGATACGGCCCTCCTGCTGCCCCTCCACCGCAACCCAACGGTGCGGGAGCCCCTGCAGGCCCTCCTGGGGCAGCACCCCAGGGCCTTTCTCACCGAACCCCTGGATTACGACAGGCTGGTGGCGGCCATGCGGGGGTGCACCCTGCTGCTCACGGATTCCGGCGGATTGCAGGAGGAAGCTCCCGCCCTGGGGAAGCCGGTGCTCGTGCTGCGCCGCACCACGGAGCGGCCCGAGGCCATCGATGCCGGCACGGCCAGGCTGGTGGGGACGGAGAGCACCTCGATTGTGGCGGAAGCGAGTCGGCTGCTCCAGGATCCCGAGGCCTACGCCGAGATGGCCCAGGCCCACAATCCCTTCGGCGATGGCTATGCCAGTGGTCGGATCCTGGCGGCGGCTCGGAGGTTCATGGCTTCCTCTGCTTCGCCCACGGGGGCAGATCAATGAAGACCCGGGTCCCGGATTCCAGACCCGAGAGGATCTGGGTGTCTTTGCCGCTGCTCACCCCCAGTTCCACCGGCTGAAAGGTGGGCTGACGATTTTTCCCCACCAGCAACACACCAGGCCGTCCCTTTTCTGTGACCACGGCCACCGTGGGAACCAGGGTTCGGGCCGGCAGGTTGCCGGTCTTGAAGTCCACATCGGCCGTCATCCCGATCCGCAGCTCCGGGGGCGGGTTGAGAAGCCCAAGCTTCACCTCAAAGGAGGTGACGTTGTTGATCTTCACGGCGCGGGGGGCAATCTGGCGCACCCGGGCCGGGAAGCGGCGATCAGGGAAGGCATCCACCCGCACATCGGCCGCCTGGCCGATCCGGAGCCGGCCGAGATCGCTCTCCGGCACTTTGGCGATCACCTCCAACCCCTGGGAGAGCTCCACGATGGAGGAACTGGTGGCCCCTGCGGTGGCGGACGCCGTGGTGGTGGGGGTCACGAACGCTCCGGGTTCCGCAAAGCGCTGGGAAATCACCCCCGCGAACGGGGCACGGACAATGAGCTCGTTGCCCTCCACCTGCCGTTGCTGGATCCGCTCCATCGCCGCGGCCACAGCCATGCGCTTCACCTCGTAATCCGCCTGGTAGCGCTGGAGATCGTTGAGACTGATGGCGCCCTGGCGATGCAGGGGGAGGTTGCGGGCCAGTTCGCTGCGGCTGCGCTCCAACTCGGCCTGGGCGGAGCGGAGGTTGGCCTGCAGCTCCCCGAGCCGATCCCGCAGATCTCCGGAGTCCATCACGGCAATGGGTTGGCCTTCCTCCACCCTGTCTCCCTCATCCACCAGCAGCTCCCGGAGCTGGCCCTGACGCTTAGGGCTCACATTGACCCGCTCCACCGCATCCAGTTCACCGCTGGCGGTGACCACTCCGGGCAGGCTTCCGCTTCGGGCCAAGGCTGTGTAAGGAGCCACATTCTGCTGGGAGGCCGAGCGCTGGCGTTGCCAGAGGCCCAGGCCAGCCAGAAGAGCCACCAGAGCCGCCAGGGCGATCCACAGGGGCCGACGGGATCGGGTCTGGCGCAACGGCAAGGCACGGGGAGGGGGAGGCACCACAACAGGAGGGGAGGCCACCGGCTCGAAGGAGCGGATCGGACGCGGGGCAGTCATCGGTGGGCCGGAATTCCCACCAGTCTCGCGGGTGATGGGTTGATCTGCGGCGCCTAGATTTCCGACCATGCTCAAAGCCGGAATCGTCGGCCTGCCCAACGTTGGCAAGTCGACCCTCTTCAACGCCCTCGTGGCCAATGCCCAGGCCCAGGCGGCCAACTTCCCCTTCTGCACCATCGAGCCCAACACGGGCGTGGTGGCCGTGCCCGACACCCGGCTTCAGCAGCTGGCGGACCTCTCCCACTCGCGGGAGATCGTTCCCACACGGGTGGAATTCGTGGACATTGCCGGGCTGGTGAAAGGGGCCAGCCAGGGCGAAGGCCTGGGAAACAAGTTTCTGGCCAATATCCGCGAGGTGGACGCCATCGTCCACGTGGTGCGGTGTTTTGAGGATGGGGACGTGATCCACGTTTCAGGGTCTGTGGATCCGGTCCGAGACGCCGAGGTGATCAACCTCGAGCTTGGGCTGGCCGATCTCACCCAGATTGAAAAGCGCCGCGAGCGGCTGAAAAAACAGCTACGCACCAGCAAGGAGGCCCTGCTGGAAGATGGGGCTCTGGCCCGCCTGCAGGAGGTGCTTGAAGCCGGGGGAGCTGCTCGCAGCGTGGCCCTGAGCGAGGAGGAAGCCGTCCTGGTGAAGCCCCTGGGACTGCTCACGGCCAAGCCGATCATCTATGCCACCAATGTGAGCGAAGACGATCTGGCCGCTGGCAATGCACTCACCCAGGCGGTGCAGGCCCTGGCGACGAAGGAGGGGGCAGCGGCGGTGGCCATCTCCGCCCAGGTGGAGGCCGAACTGATCGCCCTCCCCGAGGAGGAGCGGCAGGAGTTCCTCGAGGGACTCGGCGTGAACGAGGGAGGACTCAAGAGCCTGATCCGCGCCACCTACGACCTCCTGGGCCTTCGGACCTACTTCACCACCGGGGAGAAGGAAACCCGTGCCTGGACCATTCGCGCCGGCATGACGGCGCCCCAGGCCGCAGGGGTGATCCACACGGATTTTGAACGGGGCTTCATCCGAGCCCAGACCATCGGCACCCCCCAGCTCCTGGAGGCCGGTTCCCTGGTGGAGGCCCGCAACCGGGGCTGGTTGCGCAGTGAGGGGAAGGATTACGTGGTGGCGGAAGGAGATGTGATGGAGTTTCTGTTCAACGTGTGAGCCGGGAGGCCGAACGTGAAACAGGGTGACCTCCTGGCTGGCCTCACCGTGGCCGCCTACCTGGTGCCCCAGTGCCTCGCCTACGGCGAATTGGCGGGCCTGCCTCCGGTGGCCGGTCTCTGGGCCATGGTGCCCGCCATGGTGATCTACCCCCTGCTGGGCAGCTCCCGCCAGCTTTCGGTGGGCCCGGAAACCAGCACCGCCCTGATGACCGCCGCTGTGGTGGCTCCCCTGGCAGCGGGAAATCCTGAGCGCTACTGGGCCATTGCCAGTCTGCTGGCGTTGCTGGTGGGGCTCCTCTGCGGACTGGGAGCGGCGTTAAGGCTGGGTTTTCTGGCGGATCTGCTCTCCAAACCCATCCTGGTGGGCTACCTGACCGGGGTGGCCGTACTGATGGTGTGCGGCCAACTCCACGCCCTGACGGGGACGGGCCAGCGGGCCGACACCCTGCTGGAGGCGGTGATGCAGAGGTGGCTCGTGCAGGGCACCATCCATGGACCCACCCTGGTGGTGGCCCTGGGGGGCCTTGCCCTCATGCTCATCCTGCAGCGCTGGGCCCCAGGCTGGCCGGGCCCCCTCGTGGCGGTGCTGCTGGCCACGGCGGCCGTGCCCCTGCTGCATCTGGACCAGCAGGGCGTTGCCCTGATCGGCCCCATCCCGGCCGGGCTCCCCTGGCCCCGGCTGCCCCTCACCCCCTGGGACCCGAGCACGCTCCAGCCCCTGCTGGCAGGGGCCCTGGGTATTGCCCTCGTGGGCTACTCCGACACCATGCTCACGGGCAGGGGCTTCGCCCATCGCAGCAGTAACCGCCTGGACGCCAACAGGGAACTGCTGGCCCTGGCGGCGGTGAACCTGGCCAGTGGCCTGTTTCGGGGCTTTCCCGTGAGCAGCAGCAACACCCGCACAGCTCTGGCCGATGCGGCCGGCTGCCGCAGCCAGCGCTACGCCCTGGTGGCTGCGGCCGTCACCCTGCTGGTGCTCCTGGGCCTGCGCCCGGTGTTGAGCCTTTTCCCACGGCCCGTTTTGGCAGCGATCGTGGTGTATGCGGCCCTGCGGCTGATCGATCCTGGGGCCTTCGTGCGCCTCTGGCGGTTCCGGCCCAGCGAGTGCCTGCTTGCCCTGGGCACGCTGCTGGGTGTGTTGCTCACGGGTCTGCTCACAGGCGTGGCCCTGGCGGTGGGGCTCTCCGTGGTGGCGCTCTTCAGCCGTCTGGCCCGACCCCATGCCGCCGTGATGGGCGAGGTGCCCGGCGTTGCGGGCTTTCACGATGTGGCGGACTGGGAAGGGGGGCGCACCATTCCCGGTCTGGTGCTCTTTCGCTACGACGCCCCCCTCTGTTTTGCCAATGCCGAGGATTTCCGCCGCCGGGCTCTGGCGGCCCTGGGCGGGGCCCACCCGCCAGCGGAATGGCTGGTGGTCAACGCGGAGGCCATCGTGGAAATCGACAGCACTGCGGCGGAGATGCTCCTCGGATTGCAACAGGAGCTGTCGGGGCGGGGCGTGCGGCTCGCC
>JBIIHR010000080.1:0-5675 GCA_044235655.1 Cyanobium sp.
CCGCCGCCACCCTCTCTTTGCCGATGCCCGGGCAGCCCTCACGGCCGTGCTCTGGCAGCGCGGGGCCAGGGGGGAGGCCGAAAGCAACTGGGCCGCGGCCTCCGGGCTCGATCCCCGCTACCGCGATGAGGAATGGCTGCGGCAGATACGGCGCTGGCCCCCGGAGGCGGTGCAGGCTCTGCAGCAGTTTCTCTCCCTTTCGGCCTGATGGTGCAGCGTTCTGCCCTGCCGGATTGGTTCACCCTGGGCCTGGAGACCAACCTCCAGGAGGCTCTGCCCGAGCTTGTGCAGGTGCGGCGCCACCTCCATCGCCATCCGGAGCTGAGCGGCCATGAGCAGCAGACCGCTGCCCTGGTGGCCGGTGAGCTGCGCCGCTGGGGGTGGGAGGTGTGCGAAGGGGTGGGCCGCACGGGGGTGACGGCGGAGCTGGGCCCCAAAGGTGCCCCCTTGGTGGCCCTTCGCACCGATATGGACGCCCTGCCTATGGAGGAGCGCACCAACCTCCCCTACGCGTCCTGCCAGCAGGGGTGGATGCATGCCTGCGGCCATGACATCCACACCACCATCGGCTTGGGCGTGGCCCAGCTCCTCGCCCGTCGGCAGGAACTGTTGTGCTCCCGGGTGCGCCTGCTGTTCCAGCCGGCGGAGGAGACGGCCCAGGGCGCCCGCTGGATGCGGGAGGCGGGGGCGATGGACGGGGTGGAAGCCCTGTTTGGGGTGCATGTGTTTCCGAGCCTGCCAGTGGGCACCATCGGGGTGCGCACGGGGAGCCTCACCGCAGCGGCCGGCGAACTGGAGATCGAGGTGCTGGGGGAGAGCGGCCATGGGGCCCGGCCCCACCAGAGTACGGATGCCATCTGGATTGCGGCCCGGGTGGTGAGTGGCCTGCAGGAGGCGATCAGCCGGCGGTTGGATCCGCTCCATCCGGTGGTGGTGAGCTTCGGGCGGATCGAGGGGGGCAAGGCCTTCAACGTGATCGCCGACCATGTCAGGCTGCTTGGAACGGTGCGCTGCCTGGATCTGGAGGTGCACGATCGGCTCCCGGGATGGATCGAGGACACGGTGCATGCGCTCTGTCGCGGCCATGGCGGTGAGGCCCGGGTGCACTACCGCTGCATCTCTCCTCCCGTGCACAACGATGGGGCGCTCACCCAGCTGGTGGCCGATGCCGCCGAGGATCTCCTGGGCCGCCAGCAGGTGCTCTGGCTCGACCAGCCCTCCCTGGGTGCGGAAGATTTTGCCGAGCTGTTGCAGAACACTTCCGGAACGATGTTTCGACTGGGTGTGGCGGGCCCTAAGGGATGCACGCCGCTCCATAGCAACACCTTTGCTCCGGATGAGGGGTGTCTGTCGGTGGGGGTGAAGGTGCTCACCCTCAGCCTGTTGCGCTGGGGCAGCCTGTTGCCATGAACCAGCGCCGGACAACCCCCTCCCCTGGCACAGCGAATGTATTGGCTCTCTCCTCGCCCCTGCTGATCCTGCTGGCTCTGGCGGCCATGGTGTTCGGGAGCCCTTCGGCCCGGCCCCAGGCCCTTCCAGCCCTGTTGATCGGTTGTGGATTGCTTGTCTTCAGTTGGTGGCGCCGCCGTCGCCGCCGCTCCATGCTGCTGCGGGTGCTCCGGGAACCCGGCCCTGAACGGCCCTGAGGCGATTGCTAGGCTGAAAATTGCCCTCCTTTGGCCTCCACATTGGCGACAGATCTACCAGCCATTCGTGAAGCCATCGCTTCGGCTGATCCGTCCCGCGCGATGCCGGCCCTGGTGGGTCTGAGGGATTGCACGGTGGAGGAAGCCACGCCCCTGTTCCTATCGGGGCTCGAGCAGAGCGCCTTTGTGATTCGCTCCATGAGCTGTGCCGGCTTGGGGATCAAGCGCAGTGCCCAGGGCCAGCAAGCCCTGGAGCGGGTGCTTCGGGAGGATGGCGATGCCAATGTGCGGGCGGAGGCCGCCAATGCCCTGGCCAGCTATGGGGTGGAGGAATCCTGGCCGGTGTTGAGCCAGGCTTTCGCTGCCGACAACCAGTGGCTGGTGCGCTGCAGCATCCTGGCGGCCCTGGCAGAGCAGCCGGCGATGAGTCCAAGCCGCCTGTTGGAGCTGGCCCGCCTGGCCTTGGAGGATGGGGATGGCACGGTGCGGGTGGGGGGCGCGGAACTCCTCGGGCGGATTCTCAAGGAAGCCCAGGATCCCAACGATCCCATCGTTCAAGACGCTAGAGAGGCGATGCACACCCTCCAGAAGGATGGGGATCACCGCGTCGTGGGTGTGGCGTTGAATTCTTTGGTGTCTTAACCACCGTAGGGTCGGCGGCCCCGCCCCTTGCCCCGTGCGTTCAGGATCGCCTTCAGGTGGATTCCATGGCAGTGGGCGAAACGTCCGGTTCCATGTCTCCGAAGCGCCGGCCAAAGGCCAGTTTGGGGTACACCTTGCTGGTCATGGGCAAGGGCACTTCCAGCAGGGCGGGCCCATCCATGCTGAGGAGCGCACGGAGCGCGGCGGTGCTGTCCGCACCGGCTTGCAACCTGCTGGAAGGGATGGAGTAAGCCTGAGCGATCGCCACAAAATCCGGCGTGCTGTAACCCTTGGCTGTGGATTGCAGGTTGCCATTGAAATAGGTCTCCTGAAATTGGCGCACCATGCCGTGGCATTGGTTGTTGAAGAGAAGAATTTTCAGCGGGAGATGATTGCGGCGCACGGTTTCCAGCTCTTGGATGTTCAACTGGAATCCCCCATCGCCGCTGATCAATACGGTGGTGGCATCGGGCCGGGCCAAAGCCGCGCCCATGGCGGCCGGTAGCCCGAATCCCATGGCGCCCATGCCACCGGAGGTGAGAAACCGATCCTGGCTGGCAAAGGCCAGGCTCTGGGCCGCCCACATTTGGTGCTGCCCCACATCGGTGATGTACTGACAGGGACCGGAGATCAGGTGGCTGAGCTGCTGGAGCAGGGACACGGGGTTGACCTCCCCGGGTTCTGCGACGTATTCCTTCGAAGCGGGGAATTGGCTCCGCAAGCCATTGATCTCCTGGGCCCAGTGGGGGTGATCCAGCTGGGGACGCTCGCCCGTGGAGGCCAGTGCCCGGGCCGCCTGTTGAATCGAGCAGCAGATCGCGTGCTCAGGTTGGAGGCGAACGCCCATTTCGGCCTGGTCGATATCGATCTGCCAGATCTGTTTGCCGGCGCAGAAGCTGTCCAGATCTGATCCCGTTTGGCGAATATCCAGCCGACTGCCTACGACCACGAGGAGATCCGCACGGCCGAGAACCTTGTTTGCCCAGCGATTGCCGTAGGAGCCAATGAAACCCACCCGCCGGGGGTGGTGTTCCGGCAATACATCCACACCCATCAGCGAGAGCACGGCAGGAATGTCGAGGATCTCGGCGATCTGTAGGGTGGCGGAGCGGTTGGGCACGGCGGCGCATCCTCCCCCCAGGAGAAGCAAAGGCCTCTGCGCCTCCCGGATGGCCTGAAACAGCTGCTCAAATTTCAGGTTCAGGCTGGAGTTCCCTGGGGCCAGATCCCCAGCAAGTGCCGACGCCTGGCCATGGTCTGCCGCTTCTCGCAGGGCCGCCAGGGCCACCGTTTCTTGGAGGGTTTCGGCCTGCACATTCATCGGGAGATCCACAAGGCAGGGGCCCGGCCTGCCTTCAAGAGCCAGGCGAAAGGCTTCCTTGAGCACCGCAGGCAGGTCTTCCGCCTGTGTCACCTGAACGGCCCATTTGCAGATGGGCCTGGCCATCGTGACGATGTCTGTTTCCTGGAAACCCAGCTGACGGATTCCCCGCTCACCCTTCAGTTCATGGGTGTTCACCTGTCCTGTGAGGAAGACGGCGGGAGTGGAGTCGAAAAAACAGCTCCCGATGCCGGTCAGCAAGTTCGTCGCGCCTGGCCCGCTGGTGGCCAAGGCCACCCCGGGCACTCCCGTGATCCGGCTATACCCTTCGGACGCAAAGGCTGCCCCTTGTTCATGGTGGCAGGACACGATGTGGATCTGGGTCTGGCGGCTCAGGGAGTCGAGCAGGTGGGTGATCATGCCCCCCACCAGTTCGAAGGTGTGGGTGACGCCACGGGCCTCCAAATATTGCGCCACGAAGTCGGAGGCTTTCATGCGTCGCTGGGGCGAGGGCCGTTTCGGCTGATGGCTTCTGAAAGCGGGACAATGGTGCTCAGACCAAAAGCCTTTTGTGCTTTTTGAAGATCAGGAACATAACGATGGCGAACAGCTCCGGGGCTGGCTTGGCCAAGGATTCGAACCGGCTTGTTGGGAGCCAGGAGGTCCCGCACCAGATGGGCAAGATCCGCAATGCTGATCACCTCATCCGATCCCACGTTGTAGGCCTGGCCAGGACAGCCCTGGTGCAGGAGGGTGAAGAGCCAATGGGCTAGGTCTGTCTGATCCAGATAGGTGCGGAGGGGCGTGCCATCGCCGAAGACGGTGATGGCGTCAGCTGTGAGGGCATCACGCATGAAGTTGCCGATGGCGAAGTGCGCATTCAGTGGCAAATCAGGGCCCACGAAGGCAAAGCAGCGGGCCACCACCGTTTCCAGTCCATGCTGCTCGCCCAACAGCGCGCAGAGGTGTTCAGCGGCACGCTTGGCCTGACCGTAGGCCGTGCTCGGCTCGGCCAAAGGCGGACTTCCAGGCCAATCTTCAGGAATGGCCTCCAGATCGGCGGGCTGGGGGCCGTAGATCGCGCCGGAGCTGGTAAGCAGAAAACGATGGGCGCCTGTGGCCGCGGCCAGATTCAGGATGTTTCGAGTGCCCTCCACGATCTGGTCGTAGCGCTGCAGTGGGGTGAGGCTGGGGCCAATGGTGGAATCGGTGGCGGCGTGCAGCACATGGGAGAAGGTGTGGCTCAACGGGAGGGAATCACGATCCTGGATGTCTCCTCGTAAGAAGGAGATCTGCGGGTGCGCGCCAAACTCCGGATAGGCAGACAGAAAGTGCTCCGGGTTGCGGCTGAGCACGACGACAGATGCGTCAGCAGAGAGGCCAGTGGCCAAGAGATGCCGCAAAAGAGATTTGCCAAAGAATCCGGTACCGCCAGTGAGGAGAAGACGCATCTATTTTTTCTTGGTTAAGGAGGTTGGTCGCGAATACACGCGGCTTGCTGCACCAGAAGGGCACCTCATCGCTTCACAAAGCCATCGATCATCTTGATCTCCTGCTGAAGCATCGCTTCGGTGAGCCCCGGATAGGTCCCCAGAAACAGCGTGGTTTTCATGATCTCGTCTGATCCACTCATCTCTCCCACCACCCGCAGTGCCTCCGGGCGCTGCTGCCCCAGTTGCACAAAGGCCGGTTGCCGCAACAGGTTGCCGCCAAACAGCATGCGGTTGCCAATCTGATGGCGATCCAGCTCCCGGGCCAGATCGGTGCGTGAGAAGGGTGCACCGGGCTTTACGCCAATCTTGAACCCAAACCAGCTGCAATCGCTGCGGCAATCCGATTCATCCCAGGAAAAGCCCGCCTCGCTGTCCCACCCCGTGGCATGGGTGGGCAGGGCAAACTCCAGCACGTCCTCATGAGCAGCACAACCCCGGCGCAGTGTTTCCCAGTTCTGCTTGCGGGCCTCGATGAACTCCGGCAGCCGCTTGAGCTGCACCCGCCCAATCGCCGCCTGGGGATCCAGGGGCTTGAGGTTGTAGCCCAGGTGGCTATACGTGTACTTGTGGTCG
>JBIIHR010000081.1:0-5666 GCA_044235655.1 Cyanobium sp.
GCACCGATTTCTGGATCAGGCTCGGATCGAGGTGATGGCGCCCCTTTTCTCCCGAGGTGGGATCCTGCCAACGCCTTTGCTGTGGAAACACCCACTGCCAGCCCCACTCCACAGCGGCATTCGGGTACTTGCGAGCCAAGGCATAGGGAAGGCCCACCCGGCCCCAGCCGTCCATCAGATCCCGTTGGTGGATCTGCCGCACCTCTTCGAGATGGTTGCGTAGTTCCTTCGACAACCGTTCCGGCAGCAGAGTGCGTCTGTCCTTCCCGCCTTTGCCGTTGCGCACGGTCAGTTCATGCCGGGAAAAATCCAGGTCATGCACCCTTAGCCGCAGGGCCTCCATCAGACGCAGGCCACTGCCGTAGAGCAGCCCCGCCACCAGCGCATCGCATCCTTCGAGCCGCTGCAACACGGCCCGCACTTCCTCCGCCGTGAGCACCACCGGCAAGCGTCTGGGCTTGTGGGCCCGCACCAGTCGCTCGAGGTCCAGATCCTGCTCCAGCAGCTCCCGATACAAGAACAACAGGGCTGAGAGAGCCTGGTTCTGGGTAGAGGCGCTCACACGGAGCTCCACCGCCAGATGGGTGAGAAAGGCGTTCACCTCCTCGCTGCCCATCTCCCTCGGATGGCGCAGGTGATGGAACCGCAGGAAGCGCCGCAGCCACTGCTCATAGGTGCTCACCGTGCGGCGCGCGTAATGGCGAGCCTGAAGTTCCTCCCGATAGCGCTGGATCAACCCGGGCGGGCGCGTGGGGCTCGGCATCACCAATCTCCTAATCACCAGGGAAGGATTCCCATCCCTCCCACGCCCCCCCCTCCGGCCCCACACTGACAAGGCGAGGCAACACCACCATGCGCTGGCTCAGCAACGTGCGGTTACCCCAGGGCTCCCCCTGCAGCCATCGGCGGGATCGGCGCTGGCGGGTGGCGATCGATGGGGCGGGTCGCATCGCCCACCTGGAGCCCCTCAGCGCGGGCAGCGCCGCGGCGGGCGACGACTGGAGCGGCGACTGGCTCAGCCCCAGGGGGGTGGATCTGCAGATCAATGGCGGCCTGGGTTTGCCCTTCCCCGAACTCCAGGAGGCCGACCTTCCCCGTCTGGAGGAGCTGCTGGAGCTGCTCTGGCGCGATGGAGTCGAGGCCATTGCCCCCACCCTCGTCACCTGCGGCGTGGCGCCCCTGCGCGAGGCGCTCAACGTGCTCGCCGAAGCCCGCGCCTGCCATCGGCCGGGCCTCTGCCAGCTGCTGGGGGCCCACCTGGAGGGCCCCTTCCTGGAACCCAGCCGCCGCGGCGCCCATCCCCAGGAGCACCTCTGCCCCCCCAGCCTGCAGGCCCTCGACGAGCGCCTCGATGGCTTCGTCTGCGGCCCTGAAGCCGATATTGCCCTGGTGACCCTGGCACCCGAGCTGGAGGGTGCGGCACCTGTGATCGCGGAGCTGCGGGCCCAGCAGGTGGTGGTGTGCCTGGGCCACAGCGCCGCCGATGCCCCCCAGGCCGAAGCCGCTTTTGCCGCCGGGGTGTCCATGCTCACCCACACCTTCAACGCCATGGCGGGCCTGCACCACCGCTCCCCGGGCCCCGTAGCCGTGGCGGCCCTGCGGGGCGATGTGGCCCTGGGTTTGATCGCCGATGGGGTTCATGTGGCCCCTGCCATGGCCCTGCTGTTGCAACGGCTCGCCCCCCAGGCCACCGTGCTGGTGAGCGATGCCCTGGCCCCCTATGGCCTGGGAGATGGGGCCCACCGCTGGGATGAGCGGCTGCTGCTGGTGGCAGACGGCAGCTGCCGGCTCGAAGACGGCACCCTGGCCGGCACCACCCTTCCCCTGCTGGAGGGGGTGATCCGCCTGGCCCGCTGGGGGGCGCCGGTGGATCAGGCCATTGCCGCGGCCACCCTCCACCCCCGGCGGGTGCTGGGCGATCGGCGCCCCCTGGAACGGCTGCTGGTGGGGCGGCCCCTCAGCGATTGCCTGCGCTGGCGGGAGCGCACGACGGGGCTGGGCTGGGAGCAGGCCGCCTGAAGGCCCCCGCCGGCGCTGCCTAGGATCCGGCCCACTCTCTGCCCTCTTTCCCCGATGCCCTCCGACCTTTCCCCGGCCGCCAACGCCAAGAGCGCCGAGAAAGAGGAGGTGCGGGCCTATTTCGAGAGCACGGGCTTTGAGCGCTGGAACCGCATCTACAGCGAGAGCGACGACGTCAACAAGGTGCAGCGCAACATCCGCCTGGGCCACCAGAAAACCGTGGACGCCGTGCTCGCCTGGCTGCAGGAGCAGGGGAATCTGGCCAACCGGAGCTTCTGCGATGCGGGCTGCGGGGTGGGCAGCCTCAGCCTTCCCCTGGTGGGCCTGGGGGCCGGATCCGTGCTCGCCACAGACCTCTCGGAAGCCATGGTGAAAGAGGCCGAGCGCCGGGCCACGGAGGAGGGCCTGGCCAGCGATCGCCTGCGCTTTGCCGTCTCCGATCTGGAAAGCCTCAGCGGTCGTTTCGACACCGTGATCTGCCTGGATGTGTTCATCCACTACCCCCAGGCCGCCGCGGAGGAGATGGTGAAGCATCTGGCGGGGCTGGCGGAGCACCACCTGATCGTGAGCTTTGCCCCCTACACCCCCCTGCTGGCGGTGCTCAAGGGCATCGGCCAGCTCTTCCCCGGCCCCAGCAAAACCACCCGGGCCTACCAGCTCAAGGAAGCGGGCATCGTGGCCGCCGCCGCCGCGGCCGGCTTCCAGCCCGTGCAACGCAGCCTCAACCAGGCGCCCTTCTACTACTCCCGCCTGATCGCCTTCGAGCGGGCCTGATCCACCAGATCCACCAGCAGCTCAGCCAGCAGCCGGTCCGCATCCCGCACCGCCAGGATCCCCATGCCGGCCCTCAGGGTGAGCAGGGGGTCGGCCTCCCCGGAACCGCCCCTCAGGCGAGGCCCCAGCAGGCGCCACACCGCCTGTTCCAGGGCCGGTTCCCCGGGCTCGTGCTGCCACACGATCACCGCTCCCCCCACGGCGGCGGCCGCCGCGGCGTTGGCGTCCTGATGGCGATCGGCCGCCTGGGGGAAGGGAACCAGGATCGTGGGCGTGCCGCTCACAGCCAGCTCGCTGAGGCTGCCGGCCCCCGCCCGGCTGATGGCCAGATCCACGTGCTGCAGGAGGCCGGGCAGCTCATCGGAGAAGGGCCGCTCCACCACCCCCTCCAACTGGAACTGGCCCGCCTCCGGATCCTGGCTGCCGGTGAGATGCACCACCCGGCAGCCCGCTTCCGCCAGGCGGGGGATCAAGGGCCGCACCATGCGGTTGAGCCGCAGGGCCCCCTGGCTGCCGCCCATCACGAGCACCAGGGGGCCGGCCCCCCTGGGCACCCAGTCAGGCAACGGGGCGGGCTCCAGAAAGGCCTTCCTCACAGGGGTCCCCGTCACCATCGGCCGACAACCGGAAAGGCGCTCGGTCGCCTCCGGCAGCCCCAGGGCCACCCGGGTGCAATGGCGCCCTAACAGGCGGGTCACCTTGCCGGGGACGGCATTGCTCTCGTGCAGCACCACGGGCACCCCGCTCCAGCGGGCCGCCAGGATGGAGGGGGCGGCGATGTAGCCCCCGGTGCTGAATACCACATCCACCCCCAGCCGCCGGATGAGCTGGCGGGAGGGCCAGGTGGCCCCCACCAGCTGGGCCAGGTTGGCCAGCTTGCGCAGCCCCTTGCCCTGCAGCCCGCCAGCGCGAACGGTGTGCAGGGGGTAGGAGCGGGGCACCAGGGTCTGCTCCAGCCGGTCGGGCACCCCGAGCCAGTGCACCTGCCAGTCCAGCGGCAGGGCCTCCGCCACCGCCAGGGCTGGAAACAGGTGGCCACCTGTGCCGCTGGCTGCGATCAGGAGGGTTGGCATGACGGAGCTCTGCCGGGGGGCGGGGGCGGGCCTAACTTAAAAGCCAACTGTGGCCGTTCCCACCCACGGCCGCCCACCTCCTTCAGTTCCGCCGCGATGCCCTGTCTGCGCCAACTCTCCGCCCTGTGTCTCGGCGGGCTGATGCTGGTCCCCTCCCTGGGGGCGGCGCCTGCACGGGCGGCCAATCCCACCACCAGCCAGCTGGAGGCCCTGGAAGCGGCCCTGAACAGCGGCGACGACACGGCCCTCAGCGCCCTGCTCAGCCAGGGGCCCGGCCTCAACCCCCAGGAGCTGAAACAGCGCCGACAGCAGCTGCGGGAGCAGTTTCCCGATGTGCGCTGGCAGGTGAAAACGGGTCCAGCCCTGCGCAGCGGCCAGCCCAGCGTGATGGTGAAGGTGAGTGGCACCCGGCGCCAGGGGGGCAGCACCTATCGCCTGGAAGCGGAGCAGCGCCTGTCCCTGCAAACCGATGGCCAGCGCTTCACGGGCCAGACCATCTGGAGGGAGCAGTCTCTCTTGCGGAATGGGGAGAACGCCCCGTCGGTGAGCGTGCTCATCCCGGATGCCGTGCTCACGGGCCAGCGCTACGACGTGGATGTGATCTTCGATGACCCCCTCGATGGGGCCCTGGTGGCCGGAGGCATCCGGTCCATCAGCAGCGAGCAGGTGATGGCCATGGAGAGCCCCCGCGTGGATCTGGCGGCCCTGGGGGGCGGAGGCCTGTTCAAGGTGGTGCAGGCCCCCCAGTCCCCCGGCGCCCAGACCTGGGCCGTGCTCCTGGTGCACCCCAAGGGGGTGGTGAGTGCCACCAAGCGGGTTCGGGTGGTGGCCGACCGCGGGGTGCTCGAGCCCTGAGCCATGGCCAGGCCCCATCGCATCTGGGTGGTGGATGACGATCCGGAGGTGCGGTCGTTGCTCACCACCTACCTGAAGGACCAGGGCTACGACGTGCGCACCCTCGCCGATGGCGCCCAGTTGAAGGCCCGCCTGGAGGGCCAGCTCGGCGGCGAGCGGCCCGATCTGCTGGTGCTGGATCTGATGCTGCCGGGGGACGACGGGCTCACCCTCCTGCGCCGCCTGCGGGACGGGGGGGATTCCCTGCCCGTGCTCATGCTCACGGCCCGGGCCGATGGGGTGGATCGCATCATCGGGCTGGAGCAGGGCGCCGACGACTACCTCGCCAAGCCCTTCCTCCCCCGGGAGCTGACGGCCCGCATCGAGGCCATCCTGCGCCGCCGCTCCTCGGCGCCGAGTGGTTCTCCCCAGCCCGAGGGGGCCAGCCTGCGCTTCGGGGATTGCACGGTGGATCTGGCCACCCGGGAGCTGCTGCGGGAGGGGGCCGCCCTGCCGATCACCAGCGGCGAATTCGCCCTGCTGGCCACCTTTGTGCAGCATCCCCACCGTCCCCTGTCACGGGAGCGGCTGATCGAGCTGGCCCGGGGGCCCACCAGCGAAACGGAGAGCCGCAGCATGGACGTGCAGATCTCTCGCCTGCGCAAGCTCATCGAGCCCGATCCGGCCCGCCCCCGCTATGTGCAGACCGTGTGGGGCTACGGCTATGTGTTTGTGCCCGATGGCCAGCCCCGTCAGAGCTAGGGCCGGGGAGGCGCCCCGCCTCCTGCGGCCCTTCGGCTATGGAGCCGCCGCGACCGGCTTCACCGCCCTGGCCCTGTTACTGCTCCACCTGCTCCTGGCCCAGCGCCTGGAACGGCAGCAGCGGCGCCAGCTGGTGGGTCAGGTGAGCGCCATGGTGCTGCTCAGTGAGGTAGCCCTGGAGCGCTACAGCCCGCCCGAACTCGC
>JBIIHR010000082.1:0-5653 GCA_044235655.1 Cyanobium sp.
GAATCCTGCCTCGGAAGACTTAGACATGGCTCAGCAGCAGGCAGACCAAAAAGGAACAAGCCTGCATTTTACAGGGTAATTCAAGCCCGGACTTGAACGGAAATGATTTTTTGATGATAGCATATTGTTCACACCATTGTGATGCCTAAGGGGAAATAGCATTCCAGGCCAGATTGACATCAATTATATTTATATCTGCATGTCAATATCTCGTGCGTTCGTGAACACCAGCAAATAGAGTAGCTGTCATCATCATCGCCATCCCGTGGGCCAAGCCGAGACCTTCATGGCCCTTGCCGTGGTTCCCCCTGGTCTTGAGACCGTGGCCAGCGAAGAATTGTCCAAACTGGGGGCCCAATCCGTGAAGCCTCAGCGCGGGGCGGTGACCTTCACGACGGGAACGGCTGGCTATTACAGGGTCCATTTGCAAGCCCGTTGTCCCTTTCGCATCTTGCGGGAACTGGCCCGCTTTCCCTGCTCCAGCAAGCAGGACCTGCACCATTGGGTGCCAAGGGTAGTCAACTGGGAAACATGGCTGCCTCCGGAGCGGAGTTTTCGAGTGGAGGTGAGTGGAGCCACTCCAGACCTCAACCACAGCCACTTCACCGCTTTGGAGGTCAAGAACGCCCTCGTGGATCTGCAACGCCAGCGCTGGGGGGCCCGGAGCTCGGTGGATCGGCAGGATCCCGACCTGATCCTCCACCTTCACCTGCACCGGCGAGGCGAAGCCGTCCTCAGCTTGGATGGAAGTGGGGGCAGCCTGCACCGCCGGGGTTGGCGAGCGGGAGTGGGGCTGGCTCCCTTGAAAGAAAATCTGGCGGCCGGCCTGATCGCCCTCACCGGATGGGATGGCAACTGCCCCCTGGTGGATCCGTTCTGTGGAAGCGGCACCCTGCTGATCGAGGCCGCTTGCATGGCCCTGGGCCGGGCCCCTGGGCTGGTGACCACCGCCACGGGAGCGCCACCGCAGGCCCGGTCCTTTGCCCTCCAGCGCTGGCCCGATTTCAACACCTCCCTGTGGGAGCAAGAGGTGTGGGCTGCCCATACGCTCGCCCGCCACACCCTGACCGAAGGTCGCCCCCTGGCGACCCTCCTAGGACGGGACCACAATCCTGAAGTGCTGGCCCAGGCCCAGGCCAATGCGGAGGCCGCGGGGGTCGCTCCATGGATCCGTTTCGAGCTTGGGGAAGCGAACGCCTTCACTCCTCCGCCCGGACCTGGTCTGGTGGTGACCAATCCTCCCTTCGGGGAGCGCCTGGGGGAGCGCCAGGAGCTAGAGGAGCTCTACCGAGGCCTGGGCCACCATCTCCGCGAGATGGCCCCTGGCTGGACTCTGTGGCTCCTGAGTGGCCACCCAGGGCTCACGGGAGCCCTGCGGCTGAAGGCCTCCCAGCGCATCCCGGTGAGCCACGGCGGCCTCGACTGCCGCTGGCTCCGCTATGCCCTGCGCGATTCCTCCCAGAATTCACCGAATTGAGAACCAACGGGCATGGTCAGCACTGGCTGAATGCTCTGTGGTGGGGCATGATCCATGCGGAATGGCCTGCCCGCGCGTGCCCTCCCCCCCCAACGTCAGCGCGCATCGGGCGCATCTGCGCCTCCAATCGCTGGGCTGGGCGCTGCTGGCGGCGACCTTCTCCGGGGCCCTGGCCCTGCTTTTGCCCTGGCCGCAGGACTTGCTGGGGCACATGGATACAGCCCTACGCGCTGGGGGATGTGGGTTTTTCTATGGCCTGCTCGCCTTTCATCTGCAGCGGGTTGACCCTGATGATGGCCATCTTCAGGCCGGCCTGGTGGGAGCCATCTGCGCCATCCGCAGTCTCGCTGCCCCCTTCCCCTGGTCCGAAACCTGGCCCCTCTTTCCCCTCGGATCGGGGCCATTCACTCTGGAGGAGCTGACAGGCGGGCTGTCATCCCTGATGATGGGAGCGCTGTTGATCTGGTTGCCACTCTGGTGGCCGCTTGTCGGCAGTGCCCTGCTGCTCCAGTGGGCCCAGCGCCTGCTGCCTGCCCCGCGGCCATGAGCCTGCTGCATGCCACCTGGCTGTTTCCCCCGGAAGGAGCGGGAGGCCGTCTTTTGCTGTGGGCCGACACCTGGAGGGTGGCCAGCCCGGTGAAACCGGACACGGGAGTACCCGACCACCCCCTCACCCTCAACTGGGATGACCTGGCGGACTGGCTCCAGGAACACGATCTCTGGTCTGAGGCCCTGCGGCCAGCCAACGCCAGCCTCACCCTGCCCAGTCGCACCCAGGCGGCCAAGGGCCGCCGCACCTCGGCGGAGGGCCCCTGGAGTGGACTCCCGCTGCAGGCCGGCGAACCCATCCCCACCCAACTGACCTGGTGGCCCTGGAAGGTGGAGGGGCTGGCCATGGAACCGGGGGCAGCGGCAGAGTGGCTCAGTACGCTTCCTCTTTCAGGTCACCACCCCGACCTGGCGGATGAGCTGCGCTGGTGGAGCCACCTGCAACGGTGGGCCCAGAGCCTCATCGCCCGGGGGCGTTGGCTTCCCCAGGTGGAGGAGGGCAGGGCCTGCTGGCTGCCCCTGCTCAATCGGGAGGGCGACCGCCGCCGGCTGGAAGAGCTGGCGATGGGCCTGCCCCAGGTGGCCACCTGCGCCGTCGCCTCCGGCACCCCCACGGAAAAGTCCCTGGCCTGCCGCCGCCCTGGGAGCGGTCGCCTGCGGGTGGCCAGCCTGCTCGAGGCCCTGCTGGATGGGCAACTCCGCAACGGATTTGCTCCTGGAGGCAAGGAGCTGGACCCCCTGTTGACGGCCTGGCAAAAAGCCCTCGGCCGCGGCGATGGCCGGCTGGGCCTCGATCCGGAGCAAACGGAGCGATTGGAGACCGCCACCCACCACTGGCGCGAAGGCGTGGCGGGGAGGGTGGCTCCAGCCCGGGCCTGCCTGGAACTCTTCACGCCCGCCGATGGCGAAGAGCTCTGGGAGTTGCGCTTCTCCCTGCAGGCGGAAGCCGAACCCACGCTGCGGCTGCACGCGGGGGTGGTGTGGGCGGCTGGAGACAGCGTGCTGCAGCTCGGTGAAGTGGAGGTGCCCCAGGCGGGAGAGCTGTTGTTGGAGGGTCTGGGGAGGGCTTTGCAGGTGTTTGAACCCCTCGGCCGGGGCCTGGAGAGCGCGACACCGGAGCAGATGCAACTCACGCCGGCGGAAGCCTTCGTGCTGGTGCGGACCGCCGCCAACCAACTGCGCGATGTGGGGGTGGGAGTGGTTCTCCCCCCCAGCCTGAGCGGAGGCCTGGCGAGCCGTCTGGGGCTGTCCATCGAGGCGGAACTGCCCAGCCAATCGAGGGGGCTCAGCCTGGGCGAGGGGTTGGATTGGCGTTGGGAACTGATGATTGGCGGTGTCACCCTGAATCTGAAGGATCTGGAGCGGCTGGCGGCCAAGCGCAGCCCCCTGGTGCAGCACAAAGGGGCCTGGATTGAGCTGCGCCCGGGCGATCTCAAGAATGCGGAGCGATTCTGCGCGGCCGATCCCAGCCTGAGCCTGGATGAGGCCCTGCGCCTCACCGCCAGCGATGGCGACACCCTGATGCGCCTGCCGGTGCATCGCTTCCTGGCCGGCCCCCGGCTCCAGGCGGTGCTGGAGCAATACCACCAGCAGAAGGCACCCGACCCCCTCCCGGCTCCTGAGGGGTTTGCCGGCCAGCTGCGGCCTTATCAGGAGCGAGGGCTGGGCTGGCTCACCTTTTTGCATCGGTTCGACCAGGGAGCCTGCCTGGCGGACGACATGGGCCTGGGCAAGACGATCCAGTTGCTGGCGTTTCTGCAACACCTCAAGGTGGCTGGGGATCTCAAGCGGCCCGTTCTACTGGTGGCGCCCACCTCCGTGCTCACCAACTGGAAACGGGAAGCTGCGGGGTTCACCCCAGAGCTGGCGGTGCGGGAGCACTACGGCCCGAGGCGGCCCAGTAACGAAGCGGCCCTGAAGAAAGCCCTCGACGGCATTGACCTGCTGCTCACCAGCTACGGCCTGCTGCAGCGTGACAGTGAACTGCTGGAGACCATCAACTGGCAGGGGGTGGTGATCGATGAGGCCCAGGCCATCAAGAATCCCTTCGCCAAGCAGAGCCAGGCCGCCAGGGATCTCGCCCGTCCGCGCAAGCAGGGTCGCTTCAGGATTGCCCTCACCGGCACCCCAGTGGAAAACCGCGTCAGTGAACTGTGGGCCCTGATGGACTTCCTCAACCCACGGGTGCTGGGGGACGAGGGCTTCTTCCGCCAGCGCTACCGACTCCCCATCGAGCGCTATGGCGACATGAGTTCCCTGCGGGACCTCAAGGCCCGGGTGGGCCCCTTCATCCTGCGGCGGCTCAAAACGGACAAATCCATCATTTCCGACCTGCCCGAAAAGGTGGAGCTCAGGGAATGGGTGGGACTCGCGCCCGAGCAGGTGAAGCTCTACCGCAAAACCGTGGACGACAGCCTGGACGCCATCGCCCGGGCCCCCCTGGGACAACGGCACGGTCAGGTGCTTGCCCTCCTCACCCGTCTCAAGCAGATCTGCAACCATCCCGCCCTCGCTCTCAAGGAAGGGAATGTGGAAAATGGCTTTGCGGCTCGAAGCGCCAAGGTGCAGCGGCTGGAAGAAATCCTCGAAGAAGTGATCGAGGCGGGGGATCGGGCCCTGCTGTTCACCCAGTTCGCCGAGTGGGGGCACCTCCTGCAGGTGCATCTGCAACGCCGCTGGCGGCAGGAAGTGCCCTTTCTCAGCGGCAGCAGCAGCAAGAGTGAGCGGCAGGCCATGGTGGACCGCTTCCAGGAGGATCCCCGGGGCCCCCAGCTCTTTCTGCTCTCCCTCAAAGCTGGTGGGGTGGGGCTCAATCTCACCCGGGCCAGCCATGTGTTCCATATCGACCGCTGGTGGAATCCAGCCGTCGAAAACCAGGCCACCGACCGGGCCTACCGCATCGGCCAGACCAATCGGGTGATGGTGCACAAGTTCATCACCAGCGGCACGGTGGAGGAACGGATCGACCGCATGATTCAGGAGAAGTCCAAATTGGCGTCTGAAATTGTGGGAAGTGGGGAAGAGTGGCTTGGGGGGCTGGATGTGAGTCAGCTCAAGGAACTGGTGGCCCTGGAGGAAGGCTGAAGCTCAACGGGCGCAGAAGCGCACCAGCATGGAAGCCGAATCCTTCGGAGGCATCAATTCCCTGGGATCAAACGGGGGCACTTCGGCCTTGGCCGC
Organism: Cyanobium sp.; assembly: GCA_044235655.1. GTDB lineage: Bacteria > Cyanobacteriota > Cyanobacteriia > PCC-6307 > Cyanobiaceae > Cyanobium. The sequence continues at coordinate 5,207 of JBIIHR010000082.1, forward strand.
CATGGGAGCCGGAGCGGCATAGGGGGGGCGATCATCCTCCGCCTGCACCTCCAGGGGCTTGAGGATGGACAGCCCCAGAGCCGAAGCCACATCCTGGGCACGATGGAAGGCCTGGCGATAGGCCGCTGCGAGCAAGGCCCGTCGGGTCTCGCCCGAGCGCACGGGATCGGCCTCGGCACTCACCGGCGCCAGGCGCACCCCGGGGTGGGCGCCCACTTGGCGGATGAGAGCCTGCAGACGGCTGGGATCCAGAAGGCCACTCACCTGAAGGGAGGCCTGGCTGATCGCAGGCCTCCCTGGTTCCGCAGGACGCTGCCAGGTGGAGGGAGAGGAAACCCGCAGCTCCCGCACTTGAAGGCCCTGAAGATCAGAACGGACGGACGCCAGGCGCTCCTGCAACAGGGCCAGAGCCCCATCACTGCTGCGCTGCTCCGCCTCCAGAGACAA
>JBIIHR010000083.1:0-5597 GCA_044235655.1 Cyanobium sp.
GCTTGTGCGGCATCCCTTTGTGGGCTGTTGCTTTTCCTCAGCCCCCATCCAGCCTGGGCCGATGGAGCTCCCAGCCCCGAGGCCTACCTCTGCGATGGCGAGCCCCTCACCGCCCTGCTGGTGAAGGGCCCCATGGATGAGCCCGCCATCCCCGATCCCAGCACCGGCCCTGTGCCGATTGGAGGCAATGTGGTGCTCGCCTGGCGGGGGCTGAGCTTGCAGTTGCCGCGCACCAACAACGCCGGGCCCGCCAGCTTCAGTGATGGCAAGTGGTGGTGGAGCCTGGAGGATCCAGCCCATCCCCGCTTCCGTCTGCGGCGCCCCTTCGGCGACATCCAGGACTTTTCCTGCGAGCGCGCCGGCTCCTGAGGCCACCAACACCCTGCCCTTACGATGATTTGCGGGCTGGAAAGCCCTTCCGTTCGTTGTTTGGTCGGCTCCGCGTTGGATCTCCCGCAGCTCCTCCCCCAGCTCACGCTGCCCGATCTTTCTTTGCCCCATCTCAGCCGCAGCGATGGGCTCTGGTGGGCCGCCCTGGCGGTGCAGCTGATGGCCATCCCCGGCACCCTTCTGCCCGTGCTGCCGGGCCTGGCCCTGTTGCCCTTGGGGGCCCTGCTCTGGATCTGGGCCGTGGGTTGGAGCGCGGGCTGGCCGGCGTTGTTGCTGGCCGGCGTGATCCTGCTGCTGGGCTGGGGCGCCGATGCCCTGGGGCTGGTGCTCGGGGCCGCGCGCATGCAGGCCACGCGCTGGGCCTATATCGGCTCCGGCCTGGGGCTCGCGGCCGGATTGTTTGGCTTTCTGCCAGCCTTGCCGGTGGGTGGCCCCTTAATCGGTGCCCTGGTGGGCCCCTTGCTGGGTGCCGCCCTCGGCGAACTGCTCACGGCCCCGACATCCCTCGGTCCGTTTGGGTTGCTGCGGCTGCGCCGCTCGCTCCTGGTGGGGCTGGCGGTGGTGGCGGGGATGCTGGTGAGTCGGTTGGCCCAATGCCTCCTGGCCGTGGTGGGCGTACTGGGCTTCGTGCTGCTCACGGCAGGGCCCTTCCGCTAGCGCCTTGGGTCCTGTGGAGTCAAAGCCCCTTGAGGAAAGAGCAGAAGGCCCTCAGGTTCCCGGCAGCGAGCGGGTGAAACCCGTGCGGTCGTCGGGTCCAAAGAGCTGCCGGTAGGCCGCGGTGACCATGCAGATCACGACGGGCCAGGCGACGAAGAACCCCACGCCAGCGGCCAGCAGGCCCAGCACCAACAGCCCGAGGGACAACAGCATGAGCTGCACCACCTGCGACCAGGCCCCATCCGCCACCTGCTGCCCGCGGGCCAGGGCCGCAAAAGGGTGGTCGTCATGGAGCAGGGCCACCTGGGGCAGGAAGGCCTGGCTCACGGTGATGTAGATGGTTCCCGCCAGCAGAAGGAGGGCCGGAAGCAGGGCCAGCAAGGCGTTGACCTGGCTCAACACCACCGCCAGCAAGAGCAGCATGCTCACCGCGGCGACGATCCCGCAACCCAGCAGGAAGCCCGGCACATAAAGACGCAGCAACGCTCGCGGATCCCAGTGGGTGAAGGTGGCCAAGGTGGGTCTCCCGCCCCTGAGAGCCACCCAGGCCCCCCGCACCATTCCACTGGTGCCCCAGAGGTTGAGCACGATGCCCGCCAGCACGTTGAGCGCCAGGAGGCAGACGCTCACCGTGCTGTAGCGCAGCCAGGGCAACAGGGCTTCCAATCGGTCGAAGGCCATCGCCGGATCGATGGGATCCGGGAGGTTGTCCGTTGAGTACGAGGGCTGGAGCGCCGCCAGGAGCAGCTGCAGGGCGGTGATCAGCAGGGAGAAACCCACAAACCAAAAGGGGGACCTGCTGAAGGCTTGCCAGCCCTCTCGCAGGGCCAATCCCACATCCAGGCGGGAGGCTGAACGGGAGGGATTGCTCAGCAAGGGCCCCTGCATAACTGCCAGGAATTAAACAGAATTGCGCAATTGGAACACGGCTTCCTGCACAGCGCCACGAGCTGCAGCCACATCCTTTTCCTGCGTATCCCGGCCCAGCCCGAAACGGATGGAGGCGGCAGCCTCCTGGCGGCTGCGCCCCAGGGCCGAAAGCACATGGGAAGGGGCGCCCTGGCTGCAGGCCGAGCCGCTGCTCACTGCCAGCTGGCGCCGCAGCATCTGGTGCAGCCGGGTGCCGTCCACCCCGGCAACACTCACATTGAGGTTGTGGGGCAGCACATGGCTGGCGGAGCCGTTGCGCCGCACTCCCCCCAGGAGCTCCAGTTGGCCCCACAACTGGTCCCGCAGGGCCCCCAGCCTGGCGGCCCGGTCCTCCCGGTCGGCCAGGGCCAGCCGCAGGGCTGCGGCCAGTCCGATGATCAACGGCACCGGCAGGGTGCCGGCCCGCATGCCCCGCTCCTGGCCGCCCCCGAGCTGCTGGGGAGCGATGGCCACCCCCGGGCGGATCAGCAGGGCCCCGATGCCCTTGGGGCCATAGAACTTGTGGGCGCTGAGGGTGAGCAGATCCACCCCCAGTTCGGCCATGTTGAGCGGGATGTGGCCCACGGCCTGGGCCGCGTCGCAGTGCAGCAGCACCCCCTTTTGCCGGCAGAGGGCCGCAATGGGCGCCAGGGGTTGGAGCACGCCGATTTCATTGTTGGCCGCCATCACCGACAGCAGCAGGGTGTGATCCCCAAGAGCGGCCTCCAACCGCTCCAGATCCACCAGCCCATCGGGCTCCACCGGCAGCACGGTAAGGGGAGCGCCCTGGCGGGCCAGGGCGGCGAGGGGGTCGAGCACGGCCCGATGCTCCGTGGCCAGGGTGACCAGGGCGCGGCGGGGCTGGCCACTGGCCTGGGCGGCATCCACAGTTCCGCGCAGGGCCAGGTTGTTGGCTTCCGTGGCACCGCTGGTGAACACCACCGACTCCTCGGCCATGCCCAGGGCCTGCCCCACCTGGCTGCGGGCATGCTCCACTGCAGCGGAGGCCTCCAGGGCCGGGCGGTAGAGGCGGCTCGATGGATTGGCGAACTGCTCATGCCACCAGGGCGCCATGGCGTCCACCACGGCGGTGGCACAGGGGGTGGTGGCGTGGTGGTCGAGGTAGGTCAGCATGGCTCCATGCTGTCAAAACCTTCTGGGATCAGGTCAGGCGGGCGCCGGGGCTGGGTGCTGGCGGCCGTTGGAGTGGGTCTTGTGCTTCCGCTCTGGTCAGCTCAGCTGGCGCTGGCTGGCCCCCCCACGTCCTCTTCTGCGCCCACTTCTGCGCCCACCCCGGCGCCAGATCCTTCAACAGAAGAGGCCAACCCCACCGACATGCCACCCCCGCCCCCCGATCTGGTGGTGCTGATCGACAAGGTGGGCATTAAGGGCCTCTACCGGCTGGGGGTTTTTGATCGCCAAGCCGATCCCACCCAGCCCCAGGTGTGGCGCCTCAAGCTCTGGGAGCAGACCCGGGATCGCCTATTCATCTCCACCGATGTGCTCGATTGCAGCCCCAGGCAGCCGATGCGCATCACCGGGGGCAGCGCCGATGGACCTGGGCGGTTGATCCTTCGGCAGCTCAATCCCGGCGGCCCGATCACCCCCTCCAACCGGCTGGATCACCAGATCTGGTGGGCCGCCTGTTTCCCCGAGCAGGCCGGTAAGGATCCCGCCACCCTGGCGGCGGAGGCCCGACGGCTGGGCTACAGCGGCACCCTGGTGGAACAGGAGCAGGTGGTGCCTGGGTTTCGTCGTCGCTAGTTGCGGGCGGCCCGGGCTTGATGGAGCCAGTCGGCGGCGCGGTTCATGGCCCATCGCGGCTGGAAGGGCTGGATAGGTTTTACGAGGCCTCCTAGGCTGGTTTCGTCGCGCTCTGTCATGGCTCCCACCACCCCCCCCGCTGGCCCCAACGGCTCCCCCACCGGGGCCGAGTCCGTTCCTGAAACGGCTCTTCCGGAGGCTGAGCGGGCCCCGGTGCGGGTGTTGTTGGTGGACGACGAACCCGGCCTGCGGACGGCCGTGAAGGCCTTTTTGGAGGATGAGGGCTTTGAGGTCACCACGGCCAACGACGGGGAGGACGGCTGGACCCAGGCCCAGCAGTTGATGCCCGATGTGGTGATCACCGACGTGATGATGCCCCGCTGTGACGGCTTCGGGCTGCTCAAGCGCTTGCGGGCCGATGAGCGGCTGGGGGGCACCCCCGTGATCTTTCTCACGGCCAAGGGCATGACGGCGGATCGCATCGCGGGGTTCACCGCCGGCGCGGATGATTACATCCCCAAGCCCTTCGACCCGGAGGAGCTGGTGGCCCGGCTGGCCAATGTGGTGCGTCGCCAGGAGCGGCTGCTGGCGGAGGCCGCCCGCTTCGCCGATGCGGATATCGGCCAGATGGCCAAGCAGATCACCGAGATCCGCTCCATGCTCGGCACCGGCGGGGTGAAGAAGCAGGCACCCGCCATGGCCTTCGACTTCACTCCCCGGGAGGCCAGCGTGCTCCAGCTGGTGGCCGAGGGGATGATGAACAAGGAAATCGCCCGCCAGCTCGAAACCTCCATCCGCAACGTGGAGAAATACGTGAGCCGGTTGTTCATCAAGACGGGCACCTCCAGCCGTACCGAGCTGGTGCGCTACGCCCTCGAGCATGGCCTCGTCGACTGAGGTCGGCTGGCTTCCTGCCGCCCTCAACCAAGGTTGGGCCTACCCCGACCGGGTGCAAGCCCCCTGGGCCAGTGCGGTGGCTTTTTACGCTTCCCGCTATCCCCACAGCTCCCTGGGGGATTGGCAGGAGCGGTTGGTGGGCGGTGAAATCCACCGCAATGGCCACACCCTCGGGGCCGATACAGCCCTGGATGCCGGCGACCGGCTGGTGTGGCACCGCCCCCCCTGGTGGGAGGGGTCTGTTCCCGCTGCCTGGGGGGTGGTGCACGACGACGGCGACCTGCTCGTGATCGACAAACCCTCAGGCCTGCCCGTGCTGCCTGCGGGGGGGTGGCTGGAGCACACGGCCTTGCGCCTGCTCGAACGGCGCCACCGTGGCCTGTCCGCTGGTGTGCCCCGACCCGTGCACCGGCTGGGGCGCTTCACCAGTGGCCTGCTGGTGTGCGCGCGCCGCCCGGAGAGCCGCCGCTGGCTGAGCGCCCGGCTGCGGGAGAGCACGGAGGGGGAGGTGGGGTGCGAGAAGGTGTACCAGGCCTGGTTGGTGCCGGGAGGGCTGCCGCCGACATTGGCTCCTGGAGAGCCCCTCACCATCGAGACGCCCATTGGTCGACGCCCCCATCCCCGGCTCGGGGAGATCTGGTGTGCGGCCCTGGAGGGGCGGTCTGGGGATCTGAAGGCGCGCAGCACCCTTCGACTCCTGGAGCGCGGCGCCGAGGGCGATCGGGTCGAGATCACCATCGCCAGCGGACGCCCCCACCAGATCCGTATCCACTGCGCTGCGATTGGCGCCCCCCTGCTGGGCGATCCCCTCTATCTGGCGGGGGGTGGAGCCAGGGCTGAGGCCCTTCCGGGCCACGGGGGGTATCGGCTGCGGGCCCAGCGGCTCGCGATCCAGCGGCCCGATGGCTCCCTCTGGCGGCTGGATGCCGATGGGGGGCAGACCATGCCAGGGTGAGACCGCTCCCCCGTCCCGCCATGTT
>JBIIHR010000189.1:0-3836 GCA_044235655.1 Cyanobium sp.
CCACTGTTTGTTGGCTATCACCATTGCCTAGGCGATTTCGGCGTAATGCCTGGTTAGCCACCACTGAGAGCTGCTCAAAGCTGAAATGATCTTGCAATTGATCCATGAGCTGCTGAGCAAACGGCGAAAGCAAACCCAGCTCGAGCAGCTTACGCTCGAAAAGATATTTGTCATAACTTGGATTCGGATGCACATTTGCAGCAGCCACAAATGGGCTTGGCAGATCCACCACGATGCTCCCTTGTTGATTGATCACACCGGTACGAAAGACAATGGAGGAGATATGACCCTCGCCCGTGGCACGCAGGCTAAGCAGAAAGCGCAGACTGCCTTGCTCTAGGCCCGACTGATCCGGATGTGGAACGATGGATGGATTGAAAAGCGCCGCAGCCTCCAGGGAATACTCCAAAGTGAAATAGGCTCCAATTAGCAACCTCTCGCAATGGTTAAGGGGCTGGTCGGAGATTAAATGATCGCGCACTCTTTCAAAACGGCTGAGTAGAAACCCCTGCAACCTTTCATGACGGCCTTCAAATCGCTCTAGCATGATGGAAGCTTCATGCTCCGCATCAGAGCGACTCAGGGCAGTAACGCGTGCAACAATACGTTGAATACGCTCTCTATTATTCCATTCAAAGGGCCTGAAAAATACACGGGATGGATCCGGTCGTATTTGAATATGTGTTCTGTTGACATTCACAACCATGTTGCATTGCCCACCCTAGAACTCGAAAGGATAAAGAGAAAAGGAATGTTTAGGGTCTGGCGTTTTTCGACTCCTCGTATCTTTGCAATCTAAGGCACCATTTGGGTGTCGCACATGATCAAAAACGAAGTAAACGGTCAACTGACCGTTGCAAGGGGGACTCAGGGCAAAAACAGCGCAGCACCCTTCAGCGCTTGATGGGTGCTTACAAATCCAGCAGACCCGGTGGTGGTGTCAGACCAATCCAACCCTCCTCCAGGCAAACCTTGGGCACGATGGCCTCCACAAAAGGGATCAACACCCGCCGGTGCCCCTCGCTGAGCTCCACCTCCAGCAGATCGTTGCCGCCGTGGATCAAATCCCTCACGGTGCCAATGATGGAGCCGTCGGCCAGGAGCTTCACCTGCAGGCCCTCGAGATCAAGCAGATGGAATTCTCCTGGGCCCAACTGGGGCCGATCCGCAGCATTGGCCAAAACAACATGGCCCACAAGGGCTTCAGCGGCGGTGCGGTTGTCGACACCGGCCAGACAAAGCACGAAGAGCTCCTTGCCGGGCAGTCGACGCCCGGAAAGCAGATCGACCTGACGAATAGAACCCTCGCCGGAGCGGAGCCAACGGACGCCAGGAGAAGTGAAGCGCTCGGGAAAATCGCTGAGTGGCAACACCCGCAGCTCTCCGTTGAGCCCCTGGGCAGCCACCAACCGACCCACCTCCAGCAATTGGAGCTCGGGGATGGAAGGGGGATCGGAAGACATGCCGGAGGAAGGAGACACGGCCCAGGCTATGGAAAGCGCAGGCATGCTGGCTACGGTCACACCCAAACAAATCGCGCCAATGCCTTCCGCCCGTGTGACTTCACCTGCTGGTGTGGCGATCCGCTCCCAGCCCACCACCTCCGCACCCCGGATTGCCCATCTCGCCGCTGGCACATCCGTCAACGTGATCCAAATTCTCAGCGGTGATTCCTACAACTCCCCGGAAGGCCGGGTTCGTGGCGATTGGCTTCAGGTGCGTGCAGGCGACATGGAGGGATTCATCGCCGCTGGATGGTTGGAGGCCAGCGACGACTCTGGAACAGCCGAGCGATCTCCATTCAGGGAGCTGCGAGGGGTATGGATCTGCAGCCACCACCACAGCCGGGTGTGGCAATCCCGGGACACCCTGGCTCGGGCCCTCGATCAGCTGGTGGAGCTGGGCTGGAATACGGTCTTCCCTGCCGTATGGAATCAGAGTTTCACGGCCTGGCCCAGCGCGGTGATGGAGCGCCATGGCCTGCCAAGGCAGGACCTGGTGCATGCCGCCGCGGGCATCGACCCCCTCCAGCTGGCAGTGGAGCTTGGCAAGGAACGGGGCCTCACCGTGATCCCCTGGCTGGAATATGGCTTTGCCGCCGAGCCAGTGGGGGCGCCGCGGGGGCTCCTGGATGCGAAGCCGGAGTGGGCGGCGCGGGATCGCCGGGGGCAGGTGGTGGAGGATGGCGGGTTGCGCTGGCTCAACGGGCTCCACCCGGAGGTGCAGGCCTTCCTGGGGGAGCTGGTGCTGGAGATCGTGGAGCACTACGGGGTGGATGGGGTGCAGGGGGACGACCACATGGCCATTCCCCGCGCCGGAAGCCATGACGCAATGACCCTGGAGCGCTACCGGCAAGCCACGGGCCAAACGCCCGCCGCCAGGGATGACGACCCCCGCTGGAGCCGCTTTCGCAGCGAGGGGCTCAGCCGCTGGGTGCACGAGACGGGGGAGCGGATCCACCGGGTGCGGCCTGATCTGCTCTGGTGCCTATCGCCCTGCCCCCTGCCTACGGGGCTGACCCAGCTGATGCAGGACAGCACCGGTTGGTTGAACAACGGCAGCGTGGATCTGCTTCTGCCCCAGCTCTACCGCAACAGCGTGGCCGCCTTTCGCCAGGTGCTGGAGGGAAATCTACGGCCCCTGGCCAGGGAACGACGGCGCCAGGTGGTGGCGGGGCTCACCCTGCGGGCCAATGGGCAAGACCTGGAGGAAGCCACCCTGCTGGAGATGGTGCGGCTGAGCAGGAAGGCAGGCCTTGGGGGCGTGGCCCTCTTCCACCACACGCCCCTGATGGAGGGCGATCAGCACATCGCCCGGGCCCTGCTGGAGCGGGGGTTGGCCTAGGCAGGAGTGGGCCCGCCACGAAAGCACACAGCCCCGTTGGATATCTCCTTAGAGTCTCAAGGTAAGAAAAAAAACCATGTCCAAAGCCCAGCTCACGGCTTTTTTCGCCAAGGTGGAGGCCAATCCAGCCCTCAAGCTCCAGGTGGAAGCCGCCAGTGATTCCAGCGCTGTGGTGGCCATTGCCCTGGCCGAAGGATTTTCCTTCTCACCGGCCAGCCTGGCGCGCCACATTCGGGGTTAGGCGATCTCAGGGGTGGGCCATGGGGCCCATCAGCCCTGGGGGAAGGAAGATGGGAAGTGGCTCTTTCACCCCATGTCGATGAAGCTTCTTGCGTCTGCGTTTCTGGCTGCCCTGGCGATGGGCCTTGCTGGCCCTGCTCAGGCCAAACCAAGCCTGGAGGAGGCCTGCTCCCGCTTCTCCAGCAAACTCGAATCTGCTGTGGCCTCAGGCGATAGCGCCAAGGCCAAGAAAATTTTCACAGAAGGCAGCAAACGGGTCGCAGACAATTTCAATGGGGCCACCTGCCCCAACATCAAGGCACCGTGAGCGTTGCTTGACGGCACCGTTTTGGTGCATGCACGAAAGTCTCCATGCTCGGAGAAAACCTGCTACACCCCGACTCGATGGGGTGTTTTTTTTTGCAGAGCCTGAAGCAGAGCAACCACCACGCCACCCCTGGGCCCGTGCACCTGTTCTGCTCATGCTCACCCCATTTCTGGCCGCTGTGCAAGGGCTCTGGCTAACCCGGCACTTTGGCTATGGGCCGGTATCGGTGCTTCTGAATGTCGGCGGCAGCCTTCTGGTGATCGGGGCCCTGCGGTCGCCAATCGCGCCAGCCCTCTCCGCTGGTCTGTTGCCGCTGGCCCTTGGTATCCAGAATTGGACCTATCCCTTCTCGATCCTGATCGGAACTGGGGGATTAGCCCTGGTGAATGGCCTGCGGCACCTTCAGGGCTGGCATCAAGCCCTACCGTCTCCCCTGGAGCCCCTG
>JBIIHR010000084.1:0-5562 GCA_044235655.1 Cyanobium sp.
CGGCGGCAAGAACTTCCGGGCCCGCGTGGCGAGCCCCTGCTTGCCGTGATAGGGAAGCCCGCCAGCCCCGGGCTCCCTTGACCCCCTCCACCACATGCACCAGGTGGCGGCCGATGGCCCAGAGCCTTCCCCCCTGGCCACACCAGCGTTCCGCATGGGGAATCAGTCCCCGCACCACGGAGGAGGGCCGGGCGGGTTCCAGGGAGGAGTCGCCGAAGATCTCCCGGTCCACGGTCGCCCAGCGCAGTGGGTGCTGGTAAACCGCCCGTCCCACCATCACCCCGTCCAGTCCTGCCAGCTGGTCCTGGCATGCGTCCAGGGTTTCCAGACCCCCATTGAGTTCCACCACCAGGTGGGGCCGCTCCCGTTTGAGCTGATGCACCACCTCCCAGCGCAGGGGCGGGATGGTGCGGTTTTCCTTGGGATCCAGGCCTTGCAGCCAGGCCTTGCGGGCGTGCACGGCGAAGCGGGCGGCACCGGCCGCCGCCACCGTGTCCACAAACTGGAGCAGCTCGGGAAATCCATCCCGCTGGTCGATCCCAATCCTGTGCTTCACCGTCACCGGTAGTCCGCTGGCGGCCACCATGGCCGCCACCCCTTCCGCCACCCGCTCGGGGTGCGCCATCAGGCAGGCGCCGAAGTTGCCCTGGCTGGCCTTGGAACTCGGGCAGCCCACATTCAGATTCACCTCGTCGTACCCCCAGTCCGCGGCCAGCTGGGCCGCCGTTGCCAGCTCCTGGGGGTTGTCCCCGCCCAGTTGCAGCACCAAGGGTTTCTCCATGTTGTCAAACCCGATCAGTCGCTCCAGGCGCTGCTGCCGTTCCGTTTGGCAGTGGGGCGGCCCCTGTCGCACCAGGTGATCCAGGGCCCGGGCCACCACCATTTCGCTGTAGAGAAGGCTGTGGCGGCTCACCTGACGCATCAGCACCCGGAAGTGCCGATCCGTGTAGTCGAGCATGGGCGCCACACTGAAGCGGAAAGCGTTCGGCATCGTTCCATGCTGCCCACCCAGCTGCCCCATCGGGTTTCGGTCCTGGTGGCTGGCGGCGGTCCAGCCGGTTTCATGGCGGCCATCCTGGCTGCCGAAGGGGGAGCACAGGATGTGTGGCTCCTGGAGGCCACCTCCGAGCTGCTCCACAAGGTGCGGATCAGCGGGGGCGGGCGATGCAATGTGAGCCATGCCTGCTGGGAGGCCCGCGCCCTCTCCGCCCATTACCCCAGGGGCGGGCCGGCGCTCCTGGGACCCTTTTCCCGCTTCGGCCCTCGGGACGCCGTGCAGTGGTTCCAGCGCCATGGCCTGGAGCTGGTGGAGGAGCCGGATGGGCGCCTCTTCCCCCGCTCTCAGTCGTCCCTTTCGGTGGTGGCTTGCCTGCGCAAGGCGGCGGAAGCGGCAGGGGTGCGGGTCCGGGCGGGGCTGGCCCTTCAGCACGCGGAGGCCCTGCCCGCCGGAGGGTTTGCCCTCACCCTGCGGGACGGACGCTCCCTGGAGGCCGAGCGGCTGGTGCTGGCCACCGGCAGCCATCCCAGTGGCCATCGGCTGGCCCGGTCGTTGGGGCACAGCCTGGTGCCACCCGTGCCCTCCCTGTTCACCCTGGCCCTGGCGGCTCCCTCCCTCACGGCCCTGGCAGGGGTGAGCAGCGACCCCGTGGCCCTCTCCCTGCATCCGCCCCTCGACGGTCCAGCCCCAGAGGGTTCACCGTCGTCGCCAGCCCCCTTTCGCCAGAGGGGGGTCGTGTTGATCACCCATTGGGGGTTGAGCGGTCCGGCCACCCTCCGCCTGACGGCCTTTGCGGCCAGGCAACTCAAGGCCTGGGGCTATCGGGCAGAGCTGGCCGTGGATTGGACCGGTGGCATGCCCCGGCAGGAGGTGGAGGCCCATCTGGCTTCCGCCCGGCTTGAGCAGGCGCGCCGCCAGATGGCCACCCATCGGGCCCTTCCCGGCCTCAGCCGCCGGCTCTGGGCGGTATTGGTGGCTGCGGCAGGACTGAAGGAGGATCGCCGCTGGGCCGACCTCGATCGCCAGGGGCAGCGCGCCCTGGTGAATGCCCTGGTGGCGAGTCGCTACCCGGTGATAGGCCGGGGACCGTTTGGCGAGGAGTTCGTCACCGCGGGAGGGGTGCCCCTCAAGGAAGTGCAGGGGAGCACGATGGAAAGTCGGCTGCAACCAGGCCTCTTTCTCGTCGGGGAGCTGCTCGATGTGGATGGGGTCACGGGGGGATTCAACTTCCAGCACTGCTGGACGAGTGGTTGGCAAGCGGGCCGTGCCCTTGGCCCCTCCAGCGGGGAGCCACCAGCCCGGGGGTGAGGAACGATCAACGAATCTTCTCAAACACGGAGAACATGGGCAGGTACATGGCCACCAGAATGGAGGCCACAATGCCACCCACAAGAACGATCATGAAGGGTTCAATCAGGGAGGTGAGGATCTTCACGCTCGCACTCACTTCGTCCTCATAAAAATCAGCGACTTTGGAGAGCATTTCATCCATATTTCCCGTTTCTTCCCCCACAATGAGCATGCTGATTGCCAGCTCCGGGAAGACGTTCTTCATGGCCAGAGCCGTGCTCAGAGGAACCCCTTCACTGATATCCATGCGTGAGTTGCTGATGGCATCAGCAAAGATGGAGTTTGTTGCCGTATCCGTGAGAATATCCAGGGACATCATGATCGGCACCCCTGCCTTGGAAAGGGAGGCCAGGGTGCGACAGAACTGGGCCGTTGCTGTTTTCTGGATCAGATCTCCAAACAGCGGCAGGCGAAGGAACAACTGATCCACCCGGCGGCGTCCTGCCGGCGTGTCGTAAAACGTTTTCAGTCCGAAGGTCGACACCATCAGGAAGCCCACCAGCACCAGGGAGAAAGGCGATCGGAGGGTTTTGCTGAGGTCGACCATCATTTGTGTGAACACGGGCAGGTCCGCACCCAGTTGATCGAAGATTTCCGCAAATGTGGGGATGATGAAAATCGTCATCCCTAGAAACACCAGGATGGCGATCACAAAAACCGTCACCGGATAACTGAGGGCACTTTTGATCTGGTTTTGAAGCTTGGCGTTCTCTTCCAGTAGCTTGGCCAGCCGTTTCAAGGTCTCGTCGAGCACGCCACCGGCTTCTCCCGCTTCCACCATGGCAATGCTGAGTTTGTCGAAAACCTTTGGCCAGAGACGCATGGAGGTGGCCAGGTTTTCCCCCTGATTCACCTCTTCAATCATGGCCGCCAGCGCACGGCGGAACAGGGGTGATTTCTGTTGGCGATAAATCAGATCAATGCTGCGCAGAATGGGCACACCCGCATTCACCAGGGTGGCCAGCTTGCTGGCGAAGACGGCCTTCTCCTTGACCGATGGCGGGCTCTCCATAAGCCGGCTCCAGCTCCCCTGCGCCACGGGCGGCCCGGCCGGGGCGGCGCCACTGGCGGTTTCCTTGCGGGTGAGATTGCTGTAATTGATTCCCCGTCGTCGCAGGGTGCGTTTGGCTTCGGCGGGGCTGCCTGCCTCCAGGGTGAGCACCTTTTTCCTGCCGGCCCGGGTGGTGTAGGTGACCGTGAACGCCGTCATCCCTGGTTCAGTAAGCGCTCCAGCTCCTCGGGCCGGGTGGTCTTGAGGAGGGCCTCAGCATGGCTGATGGCTTCCTCCTGAACGAGATTGGCCAGGGCCCGATCCAGGGTGAGCATGCCTTCCTTGGCGCCGGTCTGAATCTGGGAATAGATCTGGGCTGTCTTCCCCTCCCGAATCAGGTTGGCGATGGCGGGGGTGTTGATCATGATCTCCTGGGCCATCACCCGACCAAATTGTCCTGGCAGGGGCCGCACCCGCTTGCAGAGGGTCTGGGAAAACACAGCGAGCAGGCTGCCGCTGAGCTGCACGCGGATCTGGGTCTGCTGTCCGGGAGGAAACACGTCCACCATCCGGTCCACGGTTTGGGCCGCGGAACTGGTGTGCAGGGTTCCAAACACCAGGTGACCGGTTTCGGCAGCGCTGATCGCCAGCTGGATGGTTTCCAGATCCCGCAGTTCCCCCACCAGAATCACATCCGGATCTTCCCTCAGGGCAGCCCTGAGGGCATTGGCGAAGCTGCGGGTGTCTTCATTGACTTCCCGTTGATGGATGACCGATTTTTCATTTTTGTAGGTGAATTCGATCGGATCCTCGATGGTGAGGATGTGCTCTGCCCGGGTTTGATTGATGTGATTCAACAGAGCCGCCAGGGTGGTGGTTTTCCCCGAGCCCGTTGGCCCGGTCACGAGAATGAGCCCCTTCGGTTTCCGACTGGTCTCTTCCACCACGGGTGGCAGGCCCAGGTTGGCCAGGGCAGGGATGGAATCCCCTAGGGCCCGCAAACAGGCGGCATAGGTGCCCCGCTGCCGGTAAACGTTCACCCGAAATCGGGCCACGCCGCGCAGTCCGTAGGAACAATCCAGTTCCCAGTTTTGTTCTAGATGTTTCCGTTGGGAGTTGTTCAACAGGGAGAAGATCAGCTTGTTGCATTCCTCTTCCGTCAACACCACGTCTTCCAGCATGGGGCGGAGTTGCCCGTTGAAGCGGCCATAGGGAGGTTGATAGGCCGCCAGGTGAAGGTCACTCCCTCCAGCCTTCACCAGATCCGTCATCAGATCTTCAATCAGCATGGCGTGCCTTGAATCTCCTAACGGCGCACTTTCAGACAGTAGGGGCATTCCAGCCATTCGTCGTTGAGGCCAGCTCCACAGCCGCGGCAGGTGAGGCTGTTGAGGGCCCGGGCCCGACGCTCCAGTTCCAACCCGCTATCGGTCAGGAGCATCCGCTCCACTTCCTCCAGGCTGGTGAGCCCCTGACGCACCAGATCCAGGCCATAACCCAGGAGGGTTTTCATCCCCGCCTCCAGGGCCAGTCGGCGCACCTCATGGGTGCTGGCCCGTTTCGCCACAGCGGCGGAGAGGGTTTCATTCATGGTGAGCACCTCATAGACCCCCACCCTGCCCCGGTAGCCCCGGCCCTGGCAGGTGGGACAGCGATTGGGCGTGCCCGCATTCACCTTCGGGGTTCGATAGAAGGTGATCGCCTCCTCATCGCTCACCACCAGGCCGAAATGGGCCAGTTCCTCCTGGCCCGGGTGGTGGGCAATCCGGCAATCGGGGCACAGTCGGCGCACCAGGCGCTGGGAGACAACGCCCAGAAGGGAGGAACTCACCAGAAAGGGCTCGACGCCCATCTCGTCCAGCCGGGCAAAGGCGCCGACGGCATCGTTGCAGTGGAGGGTGGTGAGCACCAGGTGGCCCGTCAGGGCGGCCTGGATGGCCGTGCGGGCCGTTTCCAGGTCGCGGGTTTCCCCCACCAGGAGCACGTCGGGATCCTGCCGCATGAACGCCCGCAGGGCCGAGGCGAAGTCGTACCCCTTTTCCCGGTTCACCTGGGTCTGGGTGATCCCGGCCAGGCCGTACTCAATCGGATCCTCCACGGTGCTGATGTTGATGCCCGGCTCGTTCCGTTCCGCGAGCAGGGCATACAAGGTGGTGGATTTGCCGGATCCGGTGGGCCCCGTGACCAGCAACATCCCAAAGGGCTTGCTCCCCATATCCCGCAC
>JBIIHR010000085.1:0-5524 GCA_044235655.1 Cyanobium sp.
GCTGGAGTGCCGCAAGCTCGATATTCCGTTGGTGTCCATGTTGGACACCAATTGCGATCCTGATCTGTGCGACGTGCCCATCCCCTGCAACGACGATGCCGTGCGCTCCGTCCAACTGGTGCTCGGCCGCCTTGCGGATGCCATCAATGAGGGCCGCAGTGGATCCCAGGATCGAGGGGAGGAGGAGGGCTAGATCCCTGCCCTCCCCGGTTCTCTTCTGAGGTGTTCCTCGCCCCCTTCCTTTCTCCCTACCTCCCTTCCCATGGCTGAGATCAGCGCCAAGCTCGTCAAAGACCTGCGCGACAAGACCGGCGCCGGCATGATGGATTGCAAAAAGGCTCTGCAGGAATCCTCCGGCGACCTCACCAAAGCCGTGGAGTGGCTGCGGCAGAAGGGTATTGCCAGCGCGGAGAAAAAGGCGGGTCGCACCGCTGCAGAGGGCGTTGTGGGGAGCTACATCCACACCGGTGGTCGGGTGGGGGTGTTGGTGGAAGTGAATTGTGAGACGGATTTCGTGGCCCGTGGCGAGCTCTTTCAGGAGCTCGTTCGCAACGTGGCCATGCAGGTCGCGGCCTGCCCCAACGTCGAGTACGTGAGCACCGAGGAGATTCCTCCTGATGTGGTGGAGCGGGAAAAGACGATCGAAATGGGCCGCGACGATCTGTCGGGCAAGAAAGAGGAGATGAAGGTGAAGATTGTCGAGGGCCGCATCGGCAAGCGACTGAAGGAACTGGCCCTCCTTGATCAGCCCTACATCCGGGATGGCTCCATCACCCTTGGAGAACTGGTGAAGCAGACCTCCGGTAAAACGGGAGAAAACATCAAGGTGCGGCGCTTCACCCGCTACACCCTCGGCGAGGGGATTGAGGTGCAGGAGAGCGATTTTGCTGCTGAAGTTGCCGCCATGGGAAAGGCGGTTTGAGGTGAGGGAGCCCGCCGGCCCCGATCCCCAGTCCCTGGGGGCCATTCAGGCCAGGCTGGATCAACAGATTCCCCAGCTCTACCGCGACCTCGCCCTCTACCTTCAGGTGCTGCGGGACATGCTTCCCGCGAGCCTGGACCAGGCCTGTTCCCACTTGGCCACCCAGATCAATCCGCAGGGGTATAACCGGCTCAATCCTGCGGAGCGTGCCCATCTGCACAGCAGACTCAAGGGCCTGATGGAGCGCTGCGGCAGCTTCCTCACGGTGGAGCAACTTCTCAACCTGGCCACCCAGATGGCCCATGAGCGCCAGCGGCTGGCTGTGCGGGACCACTCCCGCTTTCTGCAATCGTTTTCTGAGGATGAAGAGTCGCCGCCCTCGGGCGCAGGAGCGTCCGACCCCTTGCCCATGGGATCGATCCAGCTGCAGCTGAGGCCACCCTTGAGCGCGGACCCCTTTCCCTCCCCCCTGAGGCCCGTGCCGCCAACGGCTGACCCACAGGAAGAGGAAACAGGATTCCCCTTCCCTGGTCTCCAGCTCAGCGCAGAGGTGCTGGCAGCCCTGGAGCATCAACCGTTCAGCGCGGAGGTGCCCTGGTCCTCAGGCCAATTGCCCCGGGATCCTGTCCCCTTGCTCCAGTGCCTGGAAGCCTGGGACATCGCCCTGAGCCGTCGGCTCCGCAATCTGTCCCACAGTGTGAATCTGGAGCTGGCACGGGCTGGACTGATGGTGGCGGCCATTCCTGTCCCCCTGTTGGATGCGGTGCTCATGGGGCAGATCGAGCCCCAGGGGGCCCCGGCCAATCTGCTGAGGCTGCCCATGGTGCCCCAGGGGGCTGCCATCTTTCCCCATCCCCCCATGGGGGTGCTGCTACGCACGGTGGATCTGGAGCTCGAGCAGCCGCGCCTGCGCACCTGTCGCCGTCGTTTGCTTCACCACCGGCAGGAGATCCACAAAATGGCCGAGACTGCCCACCGCCTGCAGCGCCGACTCCAGGCTCACCATGCGCAACGCCTGTGGCGTCACGACAGCCAGTTGAATCCCCCCAGGCCCCAGGCCTGAGAGCGTGGTGCGATCTGCTCCACAAGGCTGCCCAGTTGGAGGCCGATCGGGGCTTTGGCGATCTTCAGGGCCGCTCTGACACCTTCAGTGGCTTTGTGGTGCGCTCCCTGGCGGACCTTCCGGTGGGTGTTCAGGAGACCGATCTGCCCCATTTGCCCAGCTGGCGGGAGGGATTCAGCCGCTACGGCGAACTGGGCGCCACCCGGCGTCAGCAGTTGGTCTGTCAACTGCGCCAAGGGTTGCACCAGCTCCTCTCCCGCTCCAGGCCCTCCCTTCCAGTGGCGCCGCCCCGCCTGCGGCTCTCCACCGAGACCCCTGGCGATGCTTCTGGGGGGGCGGGCTCTCGCCCATCCGCACCCCTCCGTCAGCTGGAGCCCACCACCCCCCTGGCAGAGGTGCCCGGCATCGGCCCCCGACAGGCCACCCGCCTGGCCGCCCTGGGGCTGTTTCAGGTGGTGGATCTCTTGCAGCACTACCCGCGCGACTATCTCAACTACGCCAACCTGGTGCGCATCAGTGCCCTGCAGCCGGGAAGCACGGCCACCGTGGTGGCCAACGTGCGTCGCTGCCACACGGCCACCAGCCCCAAGAATCCCAACCTGTCCTTTCTGGAGCTCCACCTCCAGGATGTCACCGGCCGGCTGAAGGTCAGCCGTTTTTTTGCGGGTCGCCGCTTTGCCAGTCCCGGTTGGCTCAAGAGCCAGCAGCGGCTCTATCCCCCGGGCAGCACGGTGGCGGTGAGTGGTCTGGTGAAGGAGGGTCCCTGGGGCATGGGGTTCACCGATCCCTTGATCGAAGTGCTGGACAGCCCCTCCAGCCCGGTGCGCTCCGAGCAGATTGGCCGGTTGGTGCCTGTCTATGCCCTCACTGAGGGGCTCTCGGCCGACACCCTCAGGCAGGCGATGGCCAAGGTGCTGCCCCTGGTGCGCCATTGGCCCGACCCCCTCGGCCGTCAGCTGGTCCAGGAGGAGTTGCAGCTGCCCAGCCGCGCCGAAGCTGTGGAGCAAATCCACCGCCCTGTGGATGAGGAGCGGCTGCAACGGGCGCGGCGCCGGTTGGTGTTCGATGAGTTCCTGCTGCTGCAGCTGGCCCTGGGGTTGCGTCGGCTGCGCCTCAAACGTCAGGAGGCTCCCCCCCTGTTTTTTGCCGCTGGGGCTGAGGAGGGCTTGCTCTCTCGCCTGTTTGCCTTGCTCCCCTTTCCCCTCACCGGGGCCCAGCAGAGGGTGTTGGCGGAGATTCACCAGGATCTGGCCCAGCCCCAGCCCATGGCCCGCCTGCTCCAGGGGGATGTGGGCAGTGGCAAGACCGTAGTGGCCCTGGCTGCCCTGCTCACCGCCATCGAAGCCGGCTGTCAGGGGGCTCTGATGGCCCCCACTGAAGTGCTGGCCGAGCAGCATCACCGCAAGCTCTCCCCCTGGTTGGCCCAGCTCCACATCACCTCAGACCTGCTCACGGGCTCCACCCCGGCCCGGCGGCGCCGGGAGTTGCTGCAGGATCTGGCCAATGGCCAGCTGCAGCTCCTGGTGGGAACCCATGCGCTCCTGGAAGATCCGGTGCAGTTTCTGCGCCTGGGCCTGGTGGTGGTCGACGAACAACATCGCTTTGGCGTGCGTCAGCGCAATCGCCTGCTGGCCAAGGGCTTGCAGCCCCACTTGCTCACCATGACCGCCACCCCCATCCCCCGCACCCTGGCCCTTTCCGTGCATGGGGATCTGGATGTGAGCCAGATCGATGAGTTGCCACCGGGGCGAACTCCGGTGCAAACCCGCCTGTTGCGTTCTGAACAGCGCCCCGACGCCTGGTCGCTGATTCGGGAGCAGGTGGCTCTGGGCCAGCGGGCCTATGTGGTGCTGCCCCTGGTGGAGGAGAGCGAGAAGCTGGATCTCCGTTCCGCGGTGGAGGTGCATCGCCATCTCGCGGAGGAGGTGTTCCCCGACCTCTCGGTGGGGCTCCTGCATGGCCGACTGGCCAGTGAGGACAAGCAACGGGCCCTGCAGGCCTTTGCTGCAGGCACCACCCAGGTGTTGGTGAGCACCACGGTGGTGGAGGTGGGGGTGGATGTGGCGGAGGCGAGCGTGATGGTGATCGAGCATGCCGACCGTTTTGGTCTGGCCCAGCTGCACCAGTTGCGGGGCCGGGTGGGTCGGGGGGCTGCGGTTTCCCATTGCCTGCTGATCAACGACAGCAAGAACCCCATGGCCCGCCAACGGCTGGAGGTGCTGGTTTCCAGCACCGATGGCTTTGAGATTGCGGAGATGGATCTGCGGTTGCGGGGGCCTGGGCAGGTGCTGGGCACCCGTCAGTCGGGATTGCCGGATCTGGCCCTGGCGTCCCTCAGCGAAGACGGGGAGGTGTTGGAGGATGCGCGCCGGGTGGCCCAGCAGCTGCTGGGCCAGGATCCCGAGTTGGAGGGGCTGCCCCTGCTCCGCCAGGCCCTCGAGACCCAACGCCAGCGGCTTCTCGAGTCGGCCCAGCTCAACTGAGCTCCCCTTGCCCCGTGGGTGGCGCCCGGCCAAACAGGGCCCTAGGGTCCCACCCACGCAACGCCGTGTGGTCCCAAGGTCATGGCCCTTCGCCCCTGGAGCCCCATCCCGATCCTGGAAGAGGGGGAGCCCCTGGTGCCCCTTCCTCTCCCCTTACACCGTCTTGAACCCCATCCCTATGCCTCCCTGGGGGCGCCCTACGGGCCGGACGCCTGTCCTTTCCGCCTGCGCCAGGGGGTGGTGGAGCGGCTGCTTTCGGCCCAGATCCTTCTGCAACAGCAGGCTCCCACCTGGCGCCTGGCCATCTTTGACGCCTGGCGCCCCGTGGCGGTTCAACGGTTCATGGTGGCCCACGCCACGGCCATGGCCTGTCGCCAGCGGGGTCTGGATCCCGAGGGGGAAGGGCCCGCCTGGGAGGCGGTGCGGCAAGAGGTGGCCTGTTTCTGGGCGCCGCCCAGCGAGGACCTCGCCACCCCGCCTCCCCACAGCACGGGCGCCGCGGTGGATCTCACCCTTGCGGAAGGAAGCGGTGAGCCCCTGGAGATGGGCGGAGCCATCGATGCGATCGGCCCCATCTCCTTCCCCCAGCACCACGCTGCGGCCGCCGCCGCCAATCCCCAGGGCCCGGAGGCCCAGTGGCACCATCGGCGCCTCCTCCTGGCCGACGTGATGGAAGCGGTGGGTTTTGCCCAACACCCCCAGGAGTGGTGGCATTTCAGTTTTGGCGATCAGCTGTGGGCCTGGCGGACCGGCCAGCCGCAAGCCATCTACGGCCGCACAGGCGATTGAGTCGCCCCCGAAGCTCCCGGCGTCAGGTTCAGTTCCAGCGTCAAGCCGGACACCTGGGCTGGTGTGAGGAGTCCCTTGCTTTGGCAATCCCGCAGGGTGTCGAGTGTCATGGCCGCCTGGAGCTGGCGAAGACGCTGCTGCACCACTTCCGGCTGATCCTGCCAGGGCAGCAGGTTGCTGCGGTAGGTGGTGCGGATCATCTCCACCTGGCAAGCCTGAGGGTCCGGGTCGTAGAGCTTTGGTGCACTCCTCCCCTGGAGCCCCCAG
>JBIIHR010000086.1:0-5522 GCA_044235655.1 Cyanobium sp.
CCACTGGGCCCAGAGGCTAAACATCAGGGCAGGGATGGTGAGAACGAGATACTGGAGATCGAAGAACATGGACAAGAAGCACCAGAGTCCCGGCAAGGGTTCGGCCGGGGACGGTGTAAAGAACGTAGAACTGATTTTTACTGGAAAACAGGAGCCCTTGCGGGTGGATGACCGCCAGCCTTGTCGAATCAGGTGGCCAGGAGCGCTTCCACAAATTCGAAACTGTTGAAGGGTCGCAGGTCTCGCAGTCCTTCTCCAGCCCCGATGAAGCGGATCGGCAATCCCACCTCGCGGCACACGGCCAGGGCCACGCCCCCCCTGGAGCTCCCATCCAGCTTGGTGATCACCACGCCGGTGAGGCCAGCGGCTTCGGCAAAGGCCATCGCCTGGCGCAAACCATTCTGGCCCTGGGTGGAATCCAGCACCAGCAACGACTCCACCACCGCTTCAGGAGCCAGCTTGTCGACAATGCGGCGCACCTTGCTGAGCTCCTCCATCAGGTTGTGCTTGGTCTGCAGACGACCCGCCGTATCCACCAACACGAGCTCCGTTCCCTTGGCCTTGGCGCTGTTGATGGCGTCGTAAACGACGGCGGCCGGATCCGCATTTGCACTGGGATTGGAGATCACCGGAACCCCGCTTCGCTCTCCCCAGATGCGCACCTGCTCCACGGCCGCGGCGCGGAAGGTGTCTGCCGCAGCGATGAGGCAGCTATAGCCACTGCGCACCGCCAGGTTGGCCAGCTTGCCGAGGGTGGTGGTCTTGCCCACCCCATTCACCCCCACCAGCAACCAGATGTTGAGGCGATCCCGTTCGGGCGCCAACAGCTCTCGACCACTGGCCGCAATGGGTGCCTCCAGAAGCTCACGCAGTTGCTCCTTGAGGAAACGAAGCCCCTCGCTGCCATCCACCACCTCCTGGTTGAGCCGGGCCCTCAAGGCATCCAGCACCTGATCGGTGGCCTGCACGCCCACATCGCCCCTCAGGAGGGTGGTCTCGAGGTCGTCCACCAACTCCGGCGTCAGGGGATCATCCCCCAGGCGTTCCAGAAGCTGGCTCACAAAACCCTTTCGGGTTTTCTCCATGCCCCGTCGCAGTCGGGCCAGCCAGTCGATCTCCTCCAGAGACACCTGATCCACGCGCCGCCCCTGGGCCGCCAACACTTCCGCCGACCAGGTGAACGCCTCGTCGAAATCCCCCAGCGAGGGTTCCGCCTCATCGGCGACGAGGGCCGGCGTCGGCGCGGGACTGGCCACCTCGAGCAACTCCTGCTGCCGCTGACGGCGCTCCGCGGCGGCCCTTTCCAGCAGCGATATCGGAGCCTCTGAAGGCGCCGGTGCCAACTCCTGCACGGGGGGCTGCACCGGCAGGGACTGCTCCAGAGGCACAACCTCCTCGGGAACGTCCTGCGGAGACGGGACGACCTCCGGGGGGGATGGAGCTGGTGGAGGCGGTGGGGGTGGCGGTGGGGTGGCGACGGACTCGGCCTGGCGGGCCGCTTGCTCCGCCTTCAGGCGGGCATAGGCCTCGCGCGCCCAGGCCAGGGCATCGGCATCGATGGCCCCTTCCCCAGAGGACACAGGTCCAGGCGACGGTGGCTGGGGAGAGGGGGCCTGCTCAGAAGGCACCGTCCCCTGCTGCTCCTGGGGCTCGGCGTCGTTCCCGGGGGCATCCGCGGGCTGCGACTCGGCGGTCTGTCGTTTGAACCAATCAAACACCATGGGGAATCAAACCTGTGCTGCGGTAAATCGGCCGAGAACGCCATTGATCATGCGGCGTCCCTGGTCGTCGCTGTAGCGGTTCG
Organism: Cyanobium sp.; assembly: GCA_044235655.1. Lineage (GTDB taxonomy): Bacteria > Cyanobacteriota > Cyanobacteriia > PCC-6307 > Cyanobiaceae > Cyanobium. Next base: position 1,805 of record JBIIHR010000086.1, read on the forward strand.
CCAGTTCCACCGCCTCATTGCAGGCCACAGCGGGCGGGGTACCAAAACGTTCGAGATCGACAACGGCCAGGCGGAGGATATCCCGATCGATGCGGGGGAGGCGCGTCAGTCGCCAGCCCTCCATCACCGCATCCAGCCTGGCGTCAATGTTGTCCCGATCCCGCAACACAGCCCGGGCCCGGTCGATGGCCCCGTGGCGGACAGCCTCCTGATCCGCCAGAACCAACAGCCGTGGAATCTCCAGACAGGCCGAAAGCAGATTCAGCGCCTGCTCGCCGTTGGCAATGCCCTTCTGCACATGCTGGCGAACCTTGGGCAACTGGCTATCGCCTCCGGCCTGCAGCTCACTGTCCAGCAAGTCCTGTTGGGCCTGCTGCAAAGCCTCTGCAGAACGCTCCAGGCTGTCGCGCACATGCTCGGACAGGGTGGAAAGCGCCTGATCCAGCAGGCCCATCAAGGACGCATCAGGAGGAACGGTGGACGATCCCCGATCTGGGAGCTGGGCGAGGGTGAGCAGGGCCAGTTCGCGGGAGAGGGTGCGGCTCTGCATCAGGACATCTGGGGAGCACGGAGTTGCGCCAGGAGACTGGAAAAACTCCGGGTGGAGGGTGTTTCCCGTTCATCGGGGCTGACAATGCCAGCGGAAATAATGGTGCGGAAGGCATCTTCCACACTCAGATCAATATCACGCACGGAATGTTCAGGGACAACGGCATACCATCCCGTGGTGGGATTAGGGGCCGTTGGAATGAAGACGCTCAACATCGTTTCCGTAAAATCGGACTGGATGGAAGCCCCCAGAACCCCCGTGACAAAACCCACGGCAAAGAGACCCTCCCTGGGATATTCCACCAAGACCACGCGGCGAAAACGGGTGGAATTATCCCGCAGGAATGTTTCCAGGAGTTGCTTGAGGGTTTTGTACACCGAACCCGCTAAAGGGATGCGCAGCAGGGTGCCCTCGCCGAACTCCAGCAGCCAGCGGCCCACGATGTTGCGAGCCATCAGACCGATGAGAAGAATCCCCAGTAGCGGCACAAGAAGCCCCAGGCTGAGGTTGATCAACTCCTGCAACAGGGGATGCAGTGTGTTGAAGGGGTTGAACTGCTTCGGGATGGAGGTGAGAAAGGCCAGCACAAAACGGCTCACCGTTGTGGCAAGCCAGATGGTGGTGGCCAGAGGGATCACCACCAGCAAACCCGCAATCAGATCATTCTTCAGATCTTCCTGAAGGCGGGATCCGAGGGGTTGCTGATCCGGTCTGGGACTGGAAGGGACCAAGACCAAAAAGCCAAGGACGAGTCTTTAAGGTAACGCTCTCAGGTTCCGTTCAAAGCACGCTGCCCAAACAGAGCAGGGTGAAGGCCACGATCAGGGCGATGGAGCCGAAGGTCGACCCGAAGCGTCGCTGGTTGATCGCCAGCCGGCTCGTCTGCTCGGTCTGCTTGAACTGACCTTCCATCTGCTGCAGCTGTCGGTCGACAAAAGCCCGTGCAGACTGGAGTTTCTGGGCCTCCGAGGCGCCAGGGGGCACCTGGCCGGCAGCCTCGGCCTGGCGCAGGAGCTGCTTGAGCACTTCGGGATTCTTGCTCTGCTCCCGGGCCATCTCCAGCTGTCCTTTCTTGGCAGCGAGCTGCTGATCCGTCTCTTCCTGCATCAACTGGTCTCCGCCAAAAACGATCGGCAGCGAAGCGGTGAGCAGCACGGCCATGAGGCCGCTCAGGATGCACACGGTCCAGAGCAGGGGGGAGCGGCGCCAGCCGTTCTGGTCGTCCAGCCGGCCCGAGAGGTACATGAGCAACAACCCCACCAGGGCCATGGGGGATTCCTTGATCAGCCGTTCCACAACCAGCTGCCGGAAGGGCTCCGCCTGCCAATCCCAGAGGGCCAGCACGGCAAGCATCTGAAGCAGAGTGAGCACCACCAGGGTGATGCCGATCCAGCGGAGAAGGGGGCTGAACCGGTCGGAGGATGCGAGAGCCACTGGGGCAAGCCGTAATTAGAGGGACTTTACTGAGAGGGGTGGAGTCATCCCTTGCCAGAATCAAGCGTGCCATTGGCTGACGACCTCAAGGCCCAGGCCGTGGAGCTGGGTTTTGGTCCGGTGGGGATCGCCGCCCTTCCCGGGAGTGGGCGCCTTCCCCTGCGTCAGGCGGCCCTGGAGCGCTGGCTGGAAGCGGGCCATCAGGCCGGGATGGGCTGGATGGCGGATCCCAGGCGGCGCAGCATCGAGGCCCTGCTGCCCGGGGTGCGCAGTGTGCTGGCCGTGGGTCTGAACTACCACGTGCGGACCACCCGACGGGCCCCGGGCCTGAAGGTGGCCCGCTACGGGTGGGGGCGGGATTACCACCGGGTGATCGACCAACGCCTGCGGCGCCTCGGACGGTGGCTGGAGGAGAGGGCCCCGGGCACCGCCTGGCGGGCCTGTGTGGACAGTGCCCCCCTGATGGACAAGGCCTGGGCGGAGGAGGCTGGGCTGGGCTGGATCGGCAAGAACGGCAACCTGATCCACAGACGGCAGGGGTCCTGGTTGCTGCTGGGTCACCTGCTCACCTCCCTGGACCTGCCGGCCGACGAACCCTCCCCATCCCTGTGCGGCAGCTGCAGCCGATGCATGACGGCCTGCCCCACCGGCGCCATCAGCGAACCCTTCGTGGTGGATTCCAGGCGTTGCATCGCTTACCACACCATCGAGAACCGGGACGCCCAACTGCCCGAAGGGATCCGGCACCATCTGCAGGGATGGGTGGCCGGCTGTGACATCTGTCAGGACGTGTGTCCCTGGAACCGTCCAGACCTGCCGTCCTCCACGGATCCTGACGTGCAGCCGAGGGAGTGGTGGCTCCACCTCGACGGCCCGGAAGCCCTCTCCTGGAAGGACGAGCAGTGGGACGAACGCCTGCGGGCCTCAGCCCTCAGGCGGATCCAGCCCTGGATGTGGCGACGAAACATCCTCGCGGCCCTGGGCGAAGATAAGGCAACTCTCTAAGCTCCAGGGATCTGGTTGATCTCCGTGGGTCCTCGCCTGAGGCGTTTTTTTCTGCCAGCCATTCTCGGCCTGATCACAGGCCTGGCCCAACCGGCGATGGCCATGGTGCCCTACGTGTTTCTTCCGCCCCCCAAGGGGCTGGAGGAGGCGGGCCTCGGCATTGCTGAGGAAGCGGTGCAAATGCTGCGCCTCGGCCAGCCGGAATATGCCGCCCGGTTGGCGGAGCTCACCGTGCGCCTGCTGCCCAACGACCCGCGGGGCTGGGTGCTGCTCGCCGAATCCCAGCTCCGCAATGACAAATCGGATTTGGCGCTCTATGCCCTGGCCAAAGCCAAGGCCCTCGACCCGAACAACCCGGGCATCTGGTTTGCGGAGGGGGCGCTGGCGCTTCGCAATGGCAAGCCCACAGATGCACTGGGCTTGATCCAGAAAGGTCTGCAACTCGACCAGAAAAATGCTGGGGCGTACTTCGATCTGGGCAATGCCCACATCCTGTTGAACCAGCCTGAACAAGCCCTACGGGCCTTCAACCGGGCCGCGGCCCTGCGGGCCAACTTCTGGGAGGCCATCAACAACCAGGGCCTGGTGTTGTTCGAGCGGGGGCAACGGCGGGAGGCCATGAACCGTTGGCGCAAGGTGCTGACGATCAAAGCCTCCGTGGCCGAATCCTCCCTGGCCCTGGCCGCGGCCCTGCACAACGAACAGCCCACCAACACGACGGAAGCCTTC
>JBIIHR010000087.1:0-5513 GCA_044235655.1 Cyanobium sp.
CGCCTGGTTGAAACGCTGGATCGATCCCCCCCGGCTCTGGTTGGAAGCCCTCGAGCGGCCCTATGCCCGTCTGCTGGATCGGGCCTTGGCCCGCAGGCGAGCCGTGCTTGCCGTGCTGATGGCTGGCCTGCTCCTCACCGCCCTGGCGGTGCGAAGCCGTCCCATGGCCTTCATCCCCCAGGAAGATACGGGCCAGCTCAGGGGTGTGGTGGTGTTGCCGGAGGGCTCAGCCCTGGTGCGCACCCAGGCCGTGTTGGAGAAGGTGCGCCAGGTGGTCCGCCAGGAACCCCTCCTGGCCAGTGGCAACTTCTTCGCCGGGCGCTCCTTTGATGACAGCAGCCCCAACAAGGGGCAGGTTTTTCTGCGCCTGATCCCCATCCGGGATCGGCCCCGCCAAGACCAGAGCACGGCTGCCGTTGCAGAAAGGATCAAGGCTGCCCTGCAACGGGAGATCCGAGGAGCGGTGGTGCAGCTCAGCGAAGCACCCACCGTGCGTGGCTTCGGATCTGAAGGGGGCCTGCAGCTCGACCTGCTCGATACAAGCAACGGCCAGTTGGCGCTGGACCAATTCGAGCAGGAGGCGCGAACCTTCATCGCCGAAGCCCAGGGCCTCACTCTCGGGGGCAAGCCGGCCTTTGAGCGGGTGTCCACCCGCTTCTCTGCGGCATCGCCCCTGCTGCGGCTTACCCCCGACCGTCTGCAGATGGCGTCCCTTGGGGTGGATCTGGCCGATGTGGTGGATCTCCTGAGCGCCAGCTTCGGCAGCGACTATGTCAATGACAGCTTTGAGGATGGGCAGGTGCGCCGGGTGATCGTCCAGCTGGATGGCATGGCCCGTCGGGGGGTGGAAAATGTGTTGACCCTGCGCGTTCCCGCCAAGGAGGGCCGCCTGATCCCCCTGGCCCAGGTGGTGCGGATCGAGAGCAGCGCCGGACCCACCACAATCCAGCATTCCCGCCTGCTCCGTTCCATCCCGGTGCAGGCCCTCCCCCGGCCCGGTGTGAGCACGGGTCAGGCCATGGCCCTGCTGCAAGACCTGCAGACCCGCCGAGAGAACGATTCCCTGAGCCTGGAATGGGTGGGTCTGGCCCGGGAAGAATCCCGGTCCACGGGCGACAACTCCCGAGCCTTTGTGCTCGGCACCCTGGTGATGGGGTTAGTCCTGGCGGCGCTCTATGAAAACGTGCTTGATCCGGTGATCATCCTCGTCACCGTTCCCCTGGCCCTGCTGGGGGCGGTGCTGGGGTTGGCCTTGCGCGGTCTTCCCCTCGATGTCTATGGACAGATGGGGCTGTTGGTGCTGGTGAGCCTGGCCGCAAAAAACGGCATCCTGATCGTGGAGTTCGCCAACCAGCGCATCAGGCAGGGGCTCCCCCTCGGCGAGGCGATCCACGGCGCCGCAGTAGCCCGTCTGCGGCCCATCCTGCTCACCGCGATCTCCTCCCTGGTGGGCTTTCTCCCTCTCCTCCTGGCCAGGGGGGCTGGAGCCGCCAGCCGCATCAGCATTGGCACCGTCGTCTTTAGTGGGCTGTTAGTGGCCACCCTCCTCAGCCTGTTCGTGGTGCCTGTGGTGTATCGGCTGGTGAAGGGTTGGGAGATGGGCAGGCTGGCCCCCTGAGCGCCTCAATCCAGGGCCGGTGGTCGCTGGATGGGAAAGGGAGGTGGCGGTGGTGCAAGGGGGGGTGGAGCCAGAGGAGTGCGCGGTCGACGGATCGGGAGGGGCGTCGGCGCCGCTGTCGGCATCACGGTGGCGGGGGTGAGCAGTCCGAAATTCGGCCGCACCCCGCTCCTGCCCATAGCCTCCTGGTGCAACTGACGGAACAGGGCCTGTCGGGTGGCCGCACCCTCGGCACCGGAAAACTGGCCCCAGAGACCCTCCCAGTAGAAATAGATCACGCCGTGCCCCCGACGCATGGAGAGGTCCACCTTTTTGGCCAGGGTCGCCATGTCGGTGGTGCGGCCGCCGAATCCCGACAGGATCCCGATTTCCACCGGGATGCCCCAGCCACGCGCCTTGATCAGGGCTGGCTGGTCGAGATCCTTGGCAAAGCCCTTCACGGAGTAGGCATAGTTCTGCACGACAAGGTCATCGATCAGACCTCCCAGGGCCCAGAGTTCCCAGTCCTGCAGCCATTGGTTGTAGGCGAAGCGAAACGGCCCCGGAGAGAGGCTGATCACCAGGCGCTTCGCACCGGACACTTGCTGGATTCGCGTCCGCAGGTCGCGCAGCAGACTGGTGAGCTGCTGGCGTCGCCAGCGCATCCAGTAGCGATCCGTGTGGTCGCTGGGTGGTTCCCGCCCCGTCTGGGCGCGGTAGAGCGCCCGGGTGGTCTCGTCATAACCCAGCTCCACGGGCCAGGCGAAGTGATCATCCAGCTGAATGCCATCCACTCCACAGCGCTGCACGATTTCGGCAATGAGGCCGATGAAGCGCTGGCGCACCTGGGGATGGGCGGGGTTGAGCCACACCCGCAGATCTTTCAAGGGGGAGGTGCGCAAATTCGCTCCATGCATGGCGTAGAGAGCACTGCCATCGGCACGGCGCAGCAGCCAGTCCGGATGGGCCTGCACCACGGCGGCGTCCGCTGGCTCCATGAGGCCATACTCAAACCAGGGCACCACCTGCATGCGTTGGCTCTGGGCGGCCCGGGTGAGGCGGCAGATGGGGTCCAGTCCCGCATTCACCTGAGCCAGGGCCGGTTCGATGGGGGCGTAGCGGCTGGTGTGAAAGGTGGTGCCCCGACTCCAGACATTGGGATAGAGGGTATTGAAGCCGGCCTCAGCCAGCTCCTGCACGGCCCGTTCGATGCGATTGACGTCGTAATAGAGCGGGCTGGGGCTGTTGGTCAGCCAGACCCCCACCCGTCGCCCCATGGGCCGGGGCAATTGTCCGGACTGTGCACCAGCGGGAAGCCCCGCCAAGAGAAGGGATCCTCCAGCCATAAGCGCGGCGAGGCACCGGCGGAGAACACAGCATCCCTTCCTTCCGGCCAGGATCTCAGCCCGGCGGTGCACAAGGTTCATGGGTGCCAATCGGAAAAAATGCTCAACGGAACATGGAGCTGACAGAGCTTTCTTCGTGAATCCGCCAGATGGCTTCCCCAAGCATGTTGGCGACGGAAAGCACCCGGAGTTGATCAAACATGCGATCCGGGGGAACGGGAATGCTATTGGTGACCACCACCTCTTCAAAAAGGCCAGGCTCCGAGAGGCGTTCAATCGATGGGGGGGAAAACACCGCATGGGTGGCGCAGCACAGCACGCGAGAGGCCCCCTGTCGACGCAGCAACTTGGCGCCTTGGCAGATGGTGCCGCCCGTATCGATCATGTCATCGATTAACACGGCTGTTTTCCCTGCTACATCGCCGATCACGGTGAGACTTTCGGCCACATTGTGTTCCGATCGTCTCTTGTCAATAATTGCCAGGGGAGCATCTTGCATCTGTTTGGCAAAAGCTCTTGCTCTGGCGACACCGCCCACATCGGGGGACACCACCACAAGATCCTTCAGCTGACGAGTGCTCAGGTAGTCCACTAGAACGGGTGATCCATAGATGTGGTCACAAGGAATATCAAAATACCCCTGAATCTGTGACGAGTGGAGATCCATTGCTAGCACCCGATCCACGCCTGACTTCACGAGTAAGTTCGCCACCAATTTGGCGGTGATGGATTCCCTGCCGGCGGTCTTTCTATCCGCTCTTGCATAGCCATAGTAGGGAATCACTGCCGTGATTTGCCTCGCCGAGGCTCTCCGGCAGGCATCCACCATGATCAGCAACTCCATCAGGTGATCATTCACCGGAGCGCAGGTGGGTTGGATCAGAAAGACATCGCAGCCCCGGATTGATTCCTGAATCTGGATATAAAACTCCCCATCCGCAAACCGCTTGATCACCCGGGGCCCGTCTGGAATGCCGAGGTAGGTCCCGATTTCCCTGGCCAGCTCAGGATTGGAGTTGCCACTGAACAGCCTCAGGCGTCTGCTGTCGTTCGTGGCATGGAATTGGGTGCCACTGGGCTCCAGCCGTTGGGTGGGGGAGAAGGTGGTCACGGCGGGCACGGGCTGCACGCGGCAGAGTAGATCGTAGGAGCGTGCCCTGACGACGCTCCCGTAGACGAGACCCCATGTCCATGATCCACCCCAATCCCGTGGCCATCATGGTGGTGGGATCGGGTCAAGAAGCCCTCCTGCGGGGACCTAACGGCCCGATAGAGCTGGCCGCGCGCCGCCTGGCCCGGGCCCTCGCCCTTCCCCATCGCCCGATCTCTGATCCGCTCTCCCCCGATCGGGAGCTCCAGCAGCTTCAGTCCTCAGGGGAGGGTTGGCTGGCCAGCCTTCCCCTGGACCCGGGCCAGGCCCTGCCCGATGGCAGCACCTGGGCCGAGGCCCTCGGTGCCTGGTGCCAGCCGACCCTGGTGACCCTTGGAGCCCAGCAGCTCTCCAGTGGTGCGGCGGCCTCCAGTACCGCCCTGCTACGCCAGTGGCGGGTTCCTCTGCTGGGTCTGGTGCAATGGGGGGGGACCTGGAAAAGCGACCTTCGTCGCCGGGATGGCCTTCCTTGGTTGGGGCGCCTGGAGGACGGCGCCGCTGGGGAGGGAAACGACGCGACCAGCGAGCTGGTTGGACTCTTGCAGCAGCGCTGGACCCTCCTCGATCTCCCCGTGCCCTCCTAGGGCGTGTCCTTGGACGGGGATTCCGAGGTTTCCGAAGGCTTGGGCTCGGGCCAGAGGGGCTGGGGCGCGGCGGGATCCAGCTGCCGCAGGTCCCCAAACTCCTTGGTGGCGGGCTTCAGGGGCAGGCTGCGGAACTGGAGGGAGGTGCCCTTGTCCAGTCCGGCCGCCAGGAGGCTGAGCATCTCCTGGGGGCTCAGGTTGGTGTCCACCTGACCTCTCCAGCTGGCCACCAGATTCGGGAGCAGGGCGAGTTGTTCCGATCGGCTCAGCTGTTGCCTCAGGCTGTCCAGAACCAGTTGCTGGTTGGTCCTCCGGCCCGCCTCTCCCAGCCATTTGTCTCGGTGGCGCACCATCTGCTCCACCTTTGCCCCTGAGAGGCGCTGCAGGCCGCTGGGGAGATCAATGGTGTATTTCAGCGTTTTGTCCTTGTATTTCAGCCGCCGTGGCGGACTCACCTCCACGCCTCCGACCCCGTCCACCAGCTCCCGGAGGGCTTGCCGGGGCACCACCATGTATCGCTGCGGAGCCGTGCGGTCCAGGTTGAGCAGCTCCCGCACGGTCTCGGCGGTCAGCGCCACGCCTCCCTGGCGATAGAGCGCCCCGAGGGGCACCGGGCTCGGTCGACCCGGAAGGGAGAGCGCCAGTTCCGAAGGGAGCTGGAGCACCTGCAACGGCCCCTGGGGATTCACCCGCACCAGCAGCACCGTGTCGCCATTGGGCGGGCCGGGAGGGGCGGCGCCGTTGCTGGTGGCGCGGAGATTCTCCGCATCGCTCCCGATCACGAGCACCGTGACGGCCTCGGTGGGTTGTGGGGCCAATTTGTCAGCAGTGATCTC
>JBIIHR010000088.1:0-5445 GCA_044235655.1 Cyanobium sp.
TCGTTCCTGGAACCACCGATGGAAGGCTTCCGTGGATGCGAGACCGGCCTGCAGCATGCGGGAGTGACATTCATAAGCCGCCTCAATGAAAAGACGGGCCTCTTCAATCGATTGCTTTGCTCGGTCTAGGGAAGCGGGCACCTGACGATTCTCGTAGGCATTGAAGAGATAGCTGGCGAATTTGCCTCGAACAAAGGGGTCAAAGAAAAGCTCTGTATCGTAAAAATATTGCCGGAAGTCGCGCACAATAATCTCCGGTTCGTCGGCGATGTCCACGTCTGGCACCTTGAGAAGGGCCTGAGCTGCCTTCAACATTGCCGCCAGGGCCTTATCAGCTGCCTTCTGCACGTTTCCATTTTCGCCACCTCCTTCAAGCAGCAATGTGGCATCGAAGTTCAGGCTTTCTGCCATGGCAACGTCGAAGTTGGTCAAGGACACCACTTCGCCTGCACATTCCCCAATACCAATGTCACCAATGGTGTATTCCCGTGCATCGCCCCAATCCGTGTAGAACGACTGATCTACGGCATAAGGGGGAACTTCTGTGAAGGGCTGGACCCGATCTTTGATTTCTTTCTTGCCAAAGCGATTGACAAAGGCAGGAAACTTCTCGTCTTTTTGCTTTTCCTTCAGATAGAGATCCAGCAGAAAATCGACGACCTCCGGCACACGCTTCGTTGGGATCACTCCAAGGGACTGCCCATATTGGAAGGCATTGCGATCCCACTCCCCCCCGAGGATGAGATGGAGATGGGGCACTCGATGGCGATCCACAAGGCGATTGGAGCCATAGAAGCCAATCTCCGCCACTGTGTGCTGGCTGCAGGAGTTGAAGCAGCCGCTGACCTTGATGCGGATGTCCTTCACGGCTTCGTCGTATTGCCAGCCTTTGATGGCAATACGTTGCCGAAGTTCACCGGCCAATCCTCGTGAACTGGCAATCCCCAGCTTGCACGTGTCTGTGCCAGGGCAGGCCGTCACATCGGCAATGGTTTCGGCCCCAGGCGTGTGGAGCTGCAACGCTTTGAGCGCTAGATAGAGCGCTGGCAGATCGGCCTGGTGAATCCAGCGCAGCAAGAGGTTTTGCTCCACGGTGGTGCGGGTGGCATCGGGGGTGAAGCGCCTGGCCACATCGGCTAAACCCCGCATTTGGGGCGCCGTCAGATCACCGAGAGGCAGGTTGAGAGTGACGCAGACAAAACCCTCCTGGCGTTGCTTGTAAGTGTTGGTGGATTTCCAGAGTTCAAACGCGGCGGCATCTTCGCCAAGGTCAACCACTTCCCCCTCTGAAGCTGGTCTGGCCAGTCCCGATTCGGCGTATTGCGGAATCGCCGTCAACCACTCCGTCCATTCCGGGTCGTGTTCGAGGAGGGCACGCTCTTCCTTGACCAAGCGACGGAACTCATCGATGCCCAGCTTTTGAACCAGAAACTTGATTCGGGCCTTGTTGCGGTTTTTCTTTTCTCCTAGACGCGCGTACACCCGTGCAATCGCTTGGGAGATGGGCAGCAATTCTTCCGCCGGCACAAAATCATCGAACAGTTTGGCCAGGTGTGGCACGGCGCCAAGCCCGCCACCGACATATAGCTCAAAACCCAACTCCTCCTTCCCGTCTTGGATACGCTTGCTGGCAATCAATCCCAGATCATGCATATAGGTGAGCCCGCAGGGATGCTGGGCACACCCTGAGAAGGCGATCTTGAATTTCCGTCCGAAATCCTGTACATCTCTGTGTCCCAAAAAGTAGTTGGCTGTCTCGTTGGCATAACCGGTCACATCAAAGGCCTCATCCCGGCACACCCCTGCCAGGGGGCATGCCGTGACGTTGCGAACGGAATTGCCACAGGCTTCACGCGTGGAGATCCCGACAGCCGCCAGTCGGCGGTGCATGTCTGGGGTGTCTTCCAGCGAAATGAAGTGCAGCTGAAAGTCCTGTCGTGTTGTGACATGCAGGATGTTGTCCGAGTATTCCTCAGCGATATCCGCCAACACTTCCATTTGTTCAGCACTCAGGCCGCCGTAGGGGATCTTGATCCGTTGCATCCCCGGAGCTTCCCACTTCGTTTCCGGTCCTTTGGTTAGTTCTGGATGGGGAAAAGCGATTTCCTGAGTTTGCTCGCCATCGTGGCGAAAACCATTGTCGTAGCGCTGGCCGTAGGCACCCCGGCGCAATCGAAGTTCAGCAAAAACCTTGTCCTCAATCTTCCCTTGGCAACGAAGCACCATTTGGTTTTCAAAGGTGTCAATTTCTTCCGCCATCTGGGGGGGGATTTGGTCAGCCAGTTTGGCTTTCCAGGATTGAGGCTGGAGTGTCGTCATGTTGTCTGTATCTTGATTGGGAAATTCTTGAGGCTTGGTTGCCACGAATGACCGTGGCTCCATGCTAGTTGGCGGGGTTCGGGCCGCCGGCTGCTAGGGGAACCCTTTAGGAGTCTTTTAACAATCCTGCTGGCTGTCGCTACCGTTTTATCCACAGCAAATTTCCTCTCTGCACAAGTGATGTGCGCCTTTCCTCATGCCGCACCTGACCCTTAAACCCACCGATGTGGTGCTGGTTCGCCACGGAGAAACGCTCTGGAGCAAGGCCGGCCAGCACACGGGATCCACCGATCTTCCGCTCACCCCAGAGGGCGAGACGGCTGCACGGGACCTTTCCCCGGTGTTGGGATCCCTGTCATTTGCCCGGGTGTTCTCCAGTCCCCTGCAGCGGGCCCGACGAACCGCCGAGCTGGCAGGGTTCACCAACCGGATGACGCTGGATCCGGATTTGGTGGAGTGGAACTATGGGGCCTACGAGGGATTGAAAAGCGCGGAGATCGTTGTTCATGCCCCCGATTGGCTGGTGTTTCGGGATGGTGCCCCTCAGGGGGAGAGTCCAGCCGAGGTGGGTGAGCGGGTGGATCGGGTGGTGGCCCGGCTTCGCGGCGGCGAAGGCCCGGTCCTCGTCTTTGCCCATGGCCATTTGCTCCGAGTGCTGGTCGCCCGTTGGTTGGGGCTTCCCCCGTTGGCGGGCAGTCACTTCCTGCTCGATACAGCCACCCTCAATGTGCTGAGCGACTATCGGGGCATCCCCGCTCTTGCCTGCTGGAATGTCAGGCCCTGATTTGGACGGACGTCTGCCTGGGGCTCATTGGCAAGGCCGAGGACGCATCGCGCAAAAAAGGGAGGGCGTCGGCCCTCCCTTTGGAGATGGGGGTGGGGACCACCCCCGGTTTCTGGCTGATCAGTAGTCGAAGTCGCCACCACCCATGCCACCACCGGCAGGGGCTGCTTCTTTCTTCTCAGGCAGATCGGCCACGATGCACTCCGTGGTCAGCACCATGCCGGCAATGGAGGCGGCATTTTGCAGGCCGGAGCGGGTGACCTTGGCGGGATCGACAATGCCAGCGGCCAGCATGTCGACATACTCGCCGGTGGCGGCGTTGTAGCCCTCATTGAAGGGCTTGTTGCGCACGTGCTCAGCGATCACAGCCCCGTTGACGCCAGCATTTTCAGCAATCCGCTTGAGGGGAGCATTGAGGGAGGCGGCCACGATCTGGGCGCCGATCAGCTCTTCCCCAGACAGGGTGGACGCGGCCCACTCTTCAAGGACGGGGCCCAGGTGGGCCAGGGTGGTGCCACCACCGGGCACGATGCCTTCCTCAACGGCCGCCTTGGTGGCGTTGATGGCATCTTCCAGGCGCAGCTTCTTGTCCTTCATCTCGGTTTCGGTGGCCGCACCCACCTTCACCACAGCCACGCCACCGCTGAGCTTGGCCAGACGCTCCTGGAGCTTTTCCTTGTCGTAGGAGGAGTCGGTTTCCTCCATCTGGGAGCGGATCTGCTCACAGCGGGCCTTCACGGCGCCTTCGTTGCCCTCGGCCACGATGGTGGTGGTGTCCTTGTTGATCGTGATCCGACGGGCTGTGCCCAGGGAATCGATCTTGGCATTCTCCAGCTTGAGGCCGGCATCTTCCGTGATCAGCTGGCCGTTGGTGAGCACAGCAATGTCTTCCAGCATGGCTTTGCGGCGGTCGCCGAAGCCAGGGGCCTTGACGGCTGCCACGTTGAGCACGCCGCGCAGGCGGTTGACCACCAGGGTGGCAAGGGCTTCCTTCTCGATGTCCTCCGCAATGATCAGGAGGGGCTTGCCGGTTCGGGCGATCTGCTCGAGCACGGGCACCAGATCCTGCACCAGGGCGATCTTCTTGTCGGTGATCAGGATGTAGGGCTCATCCAGCACTGCCTCCATGCGCTCCGTATCGGTGGCGAAGTAGGGCGAGATGTAGCCCTTGTCGAAGCGCATGCCTTCGGTGACCTCCAGCTCGGTGGTCATCGACTTCCCTTCTTCCAGGGAGATAACTCCCTCCTTGCCCACCTTGTCCATCGCATCGGCGATCATGCGGCCCACCTCTTCGTCGTTGCCGGCGGAGATGGTGCCCACCTGGGCAATGGCGTTGCTGTCACTGATGGGCTGGGCGTGCTCTTCGATCTTGCTCACCAGGAAGTCAGTGGCTTTGTCGATGCCACGCTTCAGGGTGATCGCATTGGCGCCGGCGGCCACGTTGCGCAGACCAGCCTTCACCATGGCGTGGGCAAGCACGGTGGCAGTGGTGGTGCCGTCACCGGCGGCGTCGTTGGTTTTGCTGGCAGCCTGACGGATCAGAGCCACACCGGTGTTCTCGATGTGATCTTCGAGCTCGATCTCCTTGGCGATCGTCACGCCGTCATTGATGATCTGGGGGGCGCCAAACTTCTTTTCAAGCACCACATTGCGACCCTTGGGCCCCAGGGTGACGGCCACGGCTTCAGCCAGGATGTCAATCCCACGCTCGAGGGCGCGGCGGGCTTGTTCGTTGTAAATGATGCGCTTGGCCATGGTGGTTGTTACGTAATTTGGGAAGGTCTGCTAAACGATGACGAAGGGATGCCGCTATTAGCTGACGACGGCGAGAATGTCTTTCTCAGAGAGCAGCACGTAGTCCTCTGAGCCGAGCTTGATATCGGTGCCGGCGTATTTGCTGTAGAGCACGCGATCACCCACACTCACCTCGGGAGCCTGGCGTGAGCCATCGTCGTTGCGCTTGCCAGGACCCACTTGGACCACCTGGCCAACCTGGGGCTTTTCCTGTGCCGTGTCCGGCAGAAGGATGCCACCGGAGGTGCGCTCTTCGGATTCGGACACCTTGATGAAAACGCGGTCGCCCAGGGGCTTGACCGTGCTGACGCTGAGAGAAACAGCTGCCATGGGAATGGGAGATGGAGAAACAACAGGCGTTGCGGAGGGGTAGATCCAGGCCTTGAAGCAAACCTGGCACTCACGCCCTTCGAGTGCCAACCTATGTCCGTGCGGGGCTTGGGCGGTACCCCTGCCATGTGCGGGTGACCGAACTTCCCCTGCCTTCCTTTTCGCCCAGGGGCACCCCCCGTCAAAGGGTCAGGCGCGGTGGTAAGGTTGCGCCGCTT
>JBIIHR010000089.1:0-5432 GCA_044235655.1 Cyanobium sp.
GGATGGCCGCCTGTTGCAGCTGCTTGACCCCCGTGCCGACCTTGGCATCGCACCACCAGGGCGCATGGCCCTGGGCCCGGAACAGCACGTCCCAGGCCTGCTGGGCCTCGGCGGTGACCATGTCACGCCGGTTGAGCACCAGCAGATGCTGCTTGCCGCTGATCCAACGTTGCAGGCGGGGATGGCCCGTGGCCAGGGGGATGCGGGCATCGCGCACCTCAATCACCAGATCGACCTTGCCGAGGGCGTCCTTGAGCGCCTTTTCCGCCCGTGCGATGTGGCCCGGATACCACTGAATCGCCGGGGCGTTGACGCTCAGCGCGGGCATCAGGGCACCACCATCACCGGGCAGGGGGCCAGCTGGATCACCCGGGCTGCGGTGCTGTGCTGATCCTCCTCCAGGCTGATGCCCCGGGTGCCCATGATGATCAGGTCGGCATTCACCTCATCGGCCACATCGCCGATCACAAAGGCCGGCTTCCCTTCTCTCTCCATCACCTCACAGGCAAGACCTGCCTTTTCAAAGCTCGCCCTGGCCTGCTCCAGCAACTGTGTGACCTTTGCTGGATCGTGCATGACGCCCTCCTCCGCCTCCACCACCGAGAGCAAGATCACTCGGCTGCGGTGCTGCTGGGCCAGTTGGAGGGCCACCGCAGCCGTTTCCATCGTCTGACGGCTGTTGTCGATGGGGAACAGAACGGTGTCGAACATGATCTGCAGGGCGCCTTCCCTGTCTAGCGCCACCACCGGCCACCCGCCGCAGAGCCAAATCGGGGCGATTCTGCAAAGAACGGGGGCCGAGGGGTTAATCTCCCCCCGCCTTCCCCTCTCCACCCGACCCCATGGCCAAGCGTTCCCTCGCCAGTCTCGGCGCTGCAGACCTCCGCGGCAAGCGCGTTCTGGTGCGGGTGGACTTCAACGTTCCCCTGGATGACGCTGGCGCCATTACGGACGACACCCGCATTCGGGCCGCCCTCCCCACGATTGCCCACCTCCGCGACAACGGGGCCAAGGTGATCCTGGCGGCCCATTTCGGTCGGCCCAAGGGTCAGGTGAACGAGGGCATGCGCCTCACCCAGGTGGCCGCCCGCCTGAGCGACCTCCTGGGCGTGCCCGTGGTGAAGACCGAGAGCTGCATCGGCTCCGATGCCGAGGCCAAGGTGGGTGCCCTGGAAGAAGGCGGCGTGGTGTTGCTGGAAAACGTGCGCTTCTTCGCCGAGGAAGAGAAGAACGAGCCTGGTTTTGCCGAAAAGCTGGCTTCCCTGGCTGAGGTGTACGTGAACGACGCCTTCGGAGCGGCCCACCGGGCCCATGCCTCCACCGAAGGGGTCACCAAGTTCCTGAGCCCCAACGTGGCAGGCCTTCTGATGGAGAAGGAACTGGCCTACCTGCAGGGCGCGATCGATGCCCCCAAGCGCCCCCTGGCCGCCATCGTGGGGGGTTCCAAGGTGAGCAGCAAGATCGGGGTGCTGGAGGCCCTGATCGACAAGTGCGACAAGATCCTGATCGGCGGCGGCATGATCTTCACCTTCTACAAGGCGCGGGGCCTCTCGGTGGGCAAGAGCCTGGTGGAGGAAGACAAGCTGGCGCTGGCCAAGGAACTGGAGGCCAAGGCGGCCGCCAAGGGGGTGCAGATGCTGCTGCCCACCGATGTGGTGCTGGCTGACAACTTCTCCCCGGATGCCAACAGCCAGATCGCCAAGATCGAGGCCATCCCTGACGGTTGGATGGGCCTGGACATCGGCCCCGACTCCGTGAAGGTGTTCCAGGAGGCCCTGGCCGACTGCCAGACCGTGATCTGGAACGGTCCCATGGGCGTGTTTGAGTTCGACAAATTCGCCGCCGGCACCAACGCCATCGCCCACACCCTGGCCGATCTGAGCGCCAAGGGCGCGATCACCATCATTGGCGGTGGGGATTCCGTGGCGGCCGTGGAGAAAGTGGGCGTGGCCGAGAAGATGAGCCACATCTCCACCGGTGGCGGCGCCAGCCTGGAGTTGCTCGAGGGCAAGGTGCTGCCTGGAGTGGCCGCCCTCGACGAGGCCTGATGGGGTGATGGGGGCCGGACAGCAGCCCGTTGGCAAACGCACGCTTGCCTGGGCACTGCTGGCGGCCCTCCTGGTCGGTGATGCCGATGCTCTGGCGGGTGCTCGAAAGGAGCACGAAGCCTTGGGGCCCGCCCACACCCTCCAAAATCTGGAACAGCGGGTTTACACCTACCGCGACCACCTGGAACGCACCTCCAGGCGGGTGAGTCTCCAGGAGGCCCTGGCCCAGGGATTGGCCCAGAACCCTTCTCTGGCCAAGGCCTATGCACTGATCGAAGCCACGGCCTGGGATGGGGTGGCCATTCGGCGTGAATGGTTCCCCAGCCTCACGGCGGGGAACAACGACCCCGGCCTGGTGGGTGTTCAGCAGCAACAGGCCAACACCCTCTCCATCTCCTCTCCCGAGCTCACCCTGGAGTGGACCTTCTTTGATCCCAGCCGCCACCCCCGCGCCCAGGCCAATGCCGCCAGTCTGGCGGCGGATCGCTTCCTCTTTGATGTGCAGGCCCGCTCGCTGGTGCTCACCATCCAGCAGCAGTACATCGATTTGCAGACCCTGCTGGAGCTGGAGGGCGAATACCGCAAGCTGAGCAGCCTGGTGGAGGAGTGGCGAACCCTGGCCAAGGCCCAGGGACGGCGCGGGGCGTCCACCCCTGATGTGGACCAGCTCACCGGCCAGGCGCTGGCCCTGCTGATCCTCCGGATCGACACCCATGAGCAGGTGATCGCAGCGGCCTCCAACCTGGCCCGGACCCTCAGCCTTCCCCCAGGGGATCTGGTGATGCCCCGCGATCCCTTGCAGTTGGGTGGCCCATGGGTTCTCAGCCGACGGGACACCATTGCCCAGGCCCTCCAGTTCAGGGAGGAGATTCAGCAGAGTCTGGCGAACGCCCGGGCCCTGTCCTGGAGTGCTCTTGCGACACGCGCTGGCTACCGTCCCACCCTGTCCCTGGAGGGGTCAGGATCAACGGAGGGGAACAGTGACAACACAGACCTGCAGTCGCAAGGGACCGTGGGAGTGAACGTGGAGTGGACCCTTTTCGATGGGGGCCTGCTGGCGGCCAAGGCCCGATCCCAACGCAACCAACAGGAGCAAGCGCTCCAGCAGGCGGCCCTCGATCGGCTGACGGTGACGGCGGAGGTGGAGACGAGCCATGCGGCCTACCTCAACAGCCAGATCGTGGTGGATGCGTCGCTGGCCCAGGTGCAGAGCGCCAGGGCATCGGTCGCTGCGGCCACCCGGGGCTTTGCGGTCGGCACCTCCGATGCCACCACGCTCCTGCAGGTGTTGGGCAACCTCCGGGGAGCTCTGGAGGCCTACTGCCGGGCCCTGCAGAAGCACAACAAGAGCGTGGCTGCCCTCTATCGCTTCTCGGCCCGGTGGCCGGAGGCGGCTCCACCATTGGTGCAAGAACGGCTGTCCAATCTTCAGATGTCGGGCCCACCCCAATCCCCTCCTGGGCGCTGAGGGCTCCCTTTGCGCATCATCCACGGAGGGGTGGGCAAGCCATTGCGCTCATAGAGCGCCCTGAGCCTCTCCATGTGCTGGCGCCGCTGCTGCCGCATGGCCTCCCGCTCCTCCCGCAGGCAGGTGCGCAGCACCTCCGCATTGGCCGCCCTGTCGATGCAACGCTCCCCCCGTTGAAGGATGGCCATGCGGGCCTGGTGGTCCTGGAGGGCCAGACGGCGCTGCTCGGGAAACACCTTCTGGCGCTGGGCGGGGGTCAGCCGCGGCTCCTGGAGATTCGGCCCCACGGGCTGGGCCATGGAGGCGGGGGCGGCCAGACCCAGGAGCAGGGCCAGGGCGGGAAGGGCGACCAGCGACCTGGGGGATGGAAGGGGGATCAGCATGGCCAGGGGCTCGACGACCCCTTCATCCTGCGGAGTCCCTATCACTCAAAGGCGACTCGGCCGGCGGAAGATGTGACCAGGTGCGACTGGAGGGACCGTCCCGTCAGCGTCACCACAAAGGCCGGGGCATCGCCGTCGCTGGAGTGGCGGCAGCCCAGCTCCCCCCCATGGGCCCGGGCTACCCGTTCCGCGATGGCCAGCCCCAGCCCGCTGTGGCCCACCCCACCCCTGGCCCCATCGAGGCGCTGGAAGGGTTGCCTGGCCTGTTCCCAATCCGTTGGGGAGAGGCCTGGCCCCCGATCCCACACTTCAATGGCAAAACCCTCCTGGGGCAGGGCACGCAGCACCAGCTTCAGGGGGGGCGCGCCGTAGGTCTCCGCATTGAGCAACAGGTTGGCCACCGCCCGGGAGAGGGCGACGGGGCGCACCAGGCGCTCCATGGGCTCCAGGTTGAGCTCCACGGCCTCCACGGCGTTGGCGGCTTCCGCCACCAGCTCCTGCAGGGGCACCTGCACCGGCGGCTCCTGGGCGTCGCTGCGCACAAAGAGCAGGAACTGCTCCGTGATCCGCTCCAGGGCGGTGAGGTCGGCTTCCGCCCGGCGCCGCTCTTCCTCCGACCAGGGGACCTGATGGGCCAGCCGCAGCCGCAGGCGGGTGAGGGGACTGCGCAGATCATGGGCGATGCCGCCGAGCATCGTGGCCCGCTCCTGGCTGGCCTGCTGCAGCCGCACCACCATGGCGTTGAAGTGGGCGGTGAGATGGCGCACGGCTCCGGTACCCCTCGCTGGCAGGGGGCGGGGCTGTTGATCCAGGCCCACCTCCCCCAGGGCCGTATCCAGCTGGCGCAGGGGCCGCTGCACCTCCAGGCTGAGATAGAGCAACAGGGTGGTGAGCCCCCCCAGGGCGCCGGCCAGGGTGAGCAACTGGGGATCCGGGGGCCAACCCCGCAGGGCCGGGATGGGGGCAAACACCCAGGCCGTTTCCAGGGGGGAATTGAGCTGCACCCACACCCCCCGCCCCGGCCCCTGGGGGGGGCGCTGGCCCACGGCCCACACCACCGGACAGGCCGTGAGTTTGCTGCACAGATCGGTGCGCAGGGCCTCGGCCTGGCGCCGCAGGGTGCCATCTGCGGGGGGGGCGGTGGGGTCCGCCTGGGGGGGACGGGCCCCCAGAGCCACCGGGTTGCCCAACACCTCCGCGAGTTCGGGCGGGCTGTAGCGCTCCAGGGCCACCTCACTGAGCAGCACCATGGCGCTCACCTGACCCACCAGCTGGCGCCGCTGCTGCCGTTCCAGGCGCTGGGCCAGGAGCAGGTGGAGCAGCAACAGGGCCAGGGCGGTGAAGCCGGTCGCGGCGGCTCCATAGCCGAAGGGCCGCAGGAGGCGGGGCGCCCCCCCGGCCCTAGCTCTGACGGGGCTGGCCATCGGGCACAAACACATAGCCGTAGCCCCACACGGTCTGCACGTAGCGGGGGCGGGCCGGATCGGGCTCGATGAGCTTGCGCAGGCGAGAGATCTGCACGTCCATGCTGCG
>JBIIHR010000090.1:0-5422 GCA_044235655.1 Cyanobium sp.
ACTCCCGCTGATCTGGCGGCGCCCCGGGCGATGTTTGAGCGGCTGCCCACCTGGGGCAAACGGGCCAGCTGGGCCCATCAGAACAGTTTCGAGGCCTTCACCCTCTTTGCCCCGGCCTGCCTGCTGGCCCTGGTGGCCTCAGCCCATGGCTGGGTGCCGTCAGCCGCGGCCGTCGCGGCCGCCTGGCTCCATCCCGCCCTGCGGCTCGCCTACATCCCGGCCTATGTGGCCAATGTGCCCCCCCTTCGCGCCCTCTGCTGGGCAGGCGGCACCATCTGCACCGGCCTGCTCTACATCGAGGGGCTGAAGGCGATCCTGGCGGGCTGAAGCCCCCCCCCCACAGCCCTGTGATGCGAATCACACCCTGTAAACAAAGCGATTCTTATCATTTAGCAATCACAGGAGAACTATCAGGAGCAGGAGATCATGGCCACCATTATCGGGACATACACCCTGCTTGCAGGAAATGGATTCGACAACAATCCAGACACGCTGACGGGAACTTCAACAAGCGACCTGATCATTGGTGATATCTACAGCCCACAGGGCAACGACTTCGAATTTGACACCATCGATGCTGGCGACGGTGATGACATCATCTATGCCGATACTGAGGAGGATGTACCCATCACTCTCGGGGGCGACATTTGGAATGCGCGCAGTTTTACCAGGCCCAATCCGCCCTGGGGAACTCCAAATGGGGCACGCGGCACAGGCGGAGCAGGCAACGATCATTTTTATGGCGGCGGCGGCCGCGATGAATTCCTGGGCGGTGTCGGTAACGACCGTCTGTTCGGCCTCTCTGGCGGTGACCAGCTTCAGGGGCAGGATGGGGATGACACCGTCGGGGGAGGAGAAGGAGACGATGCCCTCTCCGGTGGACGCGGCAGGGATCTCGTTCGGGGCCAAGACGGCGATGATGATGTCTATGGCGATGCTCTGGTGGCCAGTAGCGCCGAGATCGCCAATGACACAGACGACACTCTCCATGGGGATGCGGGGAATGACCGCATCTGGGGCGGTGCGGGAAGCGATCTGCTCTACGGCGGCACCGGCCACGACACCCTCCATGGCGGCACCCACAGCAATGGCGCGAGCACTTTGTTCGTTGATGCAGCGGACAGGCTCTTTGGCGAAAGCGGCGATGACCTCATTAGCGGAGACCGCGGCAACGATCTTCTAGATGGAGGTGCCAACAACGACAACCTCAATGGCGAAGATGGCAGCGACATCCTGATCGGCGGTGCCGGCAACGACCAGATCAATGGTGGTTTCGGCGATCTCGGCAGCGTTGATGTCGCCAGCTACGCAACGGCGACCGCTGCGGTGACCGTTTCTCTGGAGAAGCAGTTTCTCAATCAGAACACCTTCGGCGCAGGGGTGGATTGCTTACGCTACGTCGAAGGCCTGATCGGCTCGAACTTCGCCGACACCCTCCTTGGCGACAATGGCCGAAACACCATCAATGGTGGTGCAGGTGAGGATCGTCTTACGGGAGGCCGGGCGGCCGATGTGTTTGGGTTCAACTTTTCCGAAACAACGTTGAGCGCTCCGGACCGAATCACCGACTTCCAATTCGGCTCGGACAAAATTGATCTCTTCTCCTCCACTGGCTCTGCCCTGCCCTCTCCAAGGGGCTTCAGCCAGGCGAGGATCAATCGACTCGCCCAAAACCTCTTCCAGCTGGCCGCTGCTGTTTACAGCGATGCCAACGGTGCGATAGCAGGCAACCAGCCTCTCGGCGCCAACAGGGCCGCCTTGGTGGTGTGGGGCAGCTTCAGGTCTCGATCGGCCAGCACCTATCTATTCATCAACGACGGCAACGCCGCCCAGACCAGCCAGGATCTGCTGATCAATCTCACCGGCCACTCCGGCGCCCTGCCTGCACTCGGCGCGATCCCGGTGAATTCGGTCTTTGTTTAAGACACCCTCAGCCCTTCTCCTGCAACCCCTTCAGGGCCGCCAGCAGGCTGGCCGGGCTCTGGGGATCCACCATCAGCACGCTGCCGCCCTTGGCCTGGGCCATCTCCTGACCCATGGCCATCCAATCCCTCGCCAGCAGCAGCCGCAGGCCCTCCGCGGCCGCGGGATTGGCCTCGATCGCGGCGGCGAGCTCCGCAGCAGCATCCGCCCGGGCCTTCGCCAGTAGCCGCTGCTGCTGGGCCTGGGCTTCCGCCTCCAGCAGCAGCGCCTCCTGCTTGGCCTTTGCATCCAGCACCAGCGCCTCCGCCCGCCCCCGGGCCGCATTCAGCTGGGATTCCTTCTCCCCCTCCGAGCGCAGGATCGCCGCCCGCTTTTCCCGCTCCGCCGTCATCTGCTGCTCCATCGCCTGCTGCACCCCCGGCGTGGGCCGGATGTCGCGCAGCTCCACCCGGGTCACCTTCACGCCCCAGGGATCGGTGGCCTGATCCAGCTCCCGCAGCAGCACCTCATTCACCTCCGAGCGGGTGGTGAAGGTCTGATCAAGGTCGAGCTTGCCCATCTCGGCGCGGATCTGGGTGAGCACCAGATTCACCATCGCCGCCTGCAGGTTGTCCACCGCGTAGTAGGCCCGAGAGTGCTCCAGCAGCTGCCAGTACACCACCGCATCCACCTCGATCGACACGTTGTCGCGGGTGATGCACTGCTGCGGCGGAATGTCGAGCACTCGCTCCTTCAGCGATTCATGGCTCACCACCTTCTCCACCCCCGGCAACACGAACGACAACCCAGGCGAGAGCTGGCGGTTGTATTTGCCGAGGCGCTCCACCAGCATCGAGCGGCTGCTGCTCGTCACCTTCACGCTGCTCACGCCCAGGGCGCCCACCATCACCAGCACCAGAGGAATCAGGGGATCCATGACCGTTGCCACCGTTCCCCCAGGCTAGGGAAGAGAATGGCTTCAGGCCCGCTTTCGGCCATGCCCCCGTCCCCCCTGTTCTGGCTGCTCGTTGCCACGGGCCTCTGGCTGCTCGTGTTGCTGGGGCTCGATGGCGATGGCTTGTTGCTGGTTGGCGGGTCGGCCGCCATGGCCCTCACCCTGCTGGGAGCCGCCATCGCGCTGCCGGCCTGGGCCCAGATCGTGCTGTTCTTCGGGCTCGCCAGTGTGGGCTACGCCCTGCTGCGACGTTGGTCGCTGCGATCAGCCGATGGCGCCGCCCTGTTGCCGCCCAAGGCCGACCAGGCCCAGGTGATCAGTGCCTTCAACCCCGATGGCAGCGGGCGGGTGCAATGGCAGGGCCAGAGCTGGGCTGCCCTCAATGTGGATCCCCACACACCCCTCAACCCCGGGGAGAGGGTCACCGTGATGGGGCGGGATGGCAACTGCCTGCAGGTGATGGCTCGCAAGAGCCCCTAGGACCAGCCCTCAATCAAAGAACAGCAGGGTCACCACCTTGCCCATGTCTTCCGCGGTGCGACAGCTGGAGAGCAGGGTTTCGCTGTCGTGGAAGGCGTAGCAGATGAGCTGATCACAGCGGCTGATGATCTCCTGGTTGCAGAGGCTGCTGGCCATCGGCAGGGGCAAGTCATCGTGCTCGGGCTTTTCCACCAGGTGCAACACCTGCTCCAGCTGGTCCCGCGACTCGCTCGGCTGGCGATCCAGGCTCTGGGGCAGCAACACGGTGAGCCGGCCCGGATCCACCGCCAGCACACTCCGGATCACCGCCGAATTCACCCCCTGGGCGCCGGAGGTGATCAGGTTGTGCCCCTCATGGGCCAGGGAGCGGGCCACCAGCTCCACAAGATGGATCGACACCACGGGCACATGGCGGCTACCGAGGATGGCAATGCGCCGTTTGCCCGTGTCCTGGAGCATGGCCAGCTCCTGGGCCAGGGTATCAATCCTGTCGAGAGCTGGAAGATCGAGAGACCGGGTCACCCGTCGTACGCCCACATGTCACTTCTGGAAGCTAGCAGCGCTGATGCGGTTCAGCCCAACTTGAGGCGTTCGAACAGCCGTTCAAAGTGACAATTCTCTTCGACCAAGCGCATCGCATAGGTGGCTTTCACCGCCTCATGCAGGCGCACATGGCCGATGGAGGCCTCCACCACCTCCACCGTGGTGAGGGTGTCGTGGTCGACCTTGAGCACGGGCACCTCCAGCTCCTCCGCCCGGTTGAGCAGCTGGGGCAGGGGCTCTCCAACCCCCGTGAGGATCAGGCACTGGGTGGAAGCCTCCAGAGCCGCCAGCTGGATGTCCGTGCGGTCGGCGCCGGTGACGACGGCCATGTTGCGGCGGCGGCGGAAAAATTCCATGGCGGAATTCACATTCATGGCCCCGATCGAGAGGGTTTCCACCAGCAGATCGAGCCGCTCTCGTGAGCAGAGCACCCGGGCCTGCAGCCGCCGGCTCAGCTCCTCCACCGTGACGCTCCGCAACAGGGGGCTTCGGGGCATCACCCCCAACACCGGCAGGCCGATGCGCTCAAGGGCCGGAGTGAGGTCTTGCTTCATTCCGGCCAGCGCTTCGGGGGGCACACCGTTGATCACCACCCCGCCCAACAGGGGGCCCAGCTGGCTGTGGGCCTCGAGCAGGGGCTCCACATCCCGGCTGTCCTGCCAAGGGTGCACCAGCACCACCACAGCCTCCAGGGCCCGGGCCAGGGGCACCAGTCCCAGGCCGAACAGCCACCCCTCACTCAATCGGCCCGCCCCCTCCAGAATCACCAAGCCTGTGGCCGCCTGAAGCGAGGCCTGCAGGGTCTGCACCCCGCCCACGGGCCCCACGTCCCCATTCAGAAGCCTCTGCTCGGCTGAGCCGGACTCCAGCACCGCCAGGGAAGGGATCAGCTGAGCGGCCTCCAGCCCGAGAGTCGCCCCGATGAAGCGCACATCCGCATCCAACAGGGGGTCGCCAGGTTGGTGGATCTCCTCCGGGTCGAGGCAGGTGGCCAGGGGCTTGCCGAAGGAAAACGCCACACCCTTGCGGCGCAATTGCTGGGCCAACCCGAGCACAACAGCCGACTTGCCGCTGAAGGGTTCGCAGGAGCCAATCAGCAGCGGGCTGGGCATGGGGAAGCCTCAACAGAGCCAGGCTGTGGCAGATTCTTGCAGCTCGCATCCAATCCCTCCATCCTCCGGAAGCCAGGTTTCACAACAACCGTGAAGAACCCCACGGTGGCGATCACTGGAGCTCGGGGCAGCCTTGGCCAGGCCCTGATCCGGCGCTGGCACAGCCGCGGCGCCCAGCTGATCGCCCTCACCCACCGGTCCCCCACCAGGGGAATGGTCCCCCTTGAGGTGCGGGATGCGCAAGGGCAGCTGATCCCCCTGCGCCAGGTGGACTGGGAAACGGGTCAGGAAAGTGCCCTGGCTTCCCTCCTGGGGGAGGTGGATGTGCTGGTGCTCAACCACGGACTCAACCAGCAGGGCCGCCGCGACAGGGAAGCCCTCCACCTGGCCCTCGAGGTGAACGCCCTCAGCCATTGGCGCCTGCTGGAGC
>JBIIHR010000091.1:0-5419 GCA_044235655.1 Cyanobium sp.
GGACCAGGCCCTGGCCCGCCAGTTCCGCCCGGAATTTCTCAACCGCATCGATGAGGTGATCCGGTTCCGCCCCCTCGACCGGCAGGATCTGCAGCGGATCGTGCGCCTGCAGCTGCGGGAGCTGGCGGGCCTGCTGGCGGAGCAGCAGCTGCGCCTGGAGGTGGAGGAGACCGTGGTGAGCGCCCTGGCAGAGCGGGGCTACGAGCCGGAGTATGGGGCGCGCCCCCTGCGGCGGGTGATGCGCCGCTGGATCGAGAATCCCCTCGCCACGGAGCTGCTGGAGGAGCACTTCACGGGCGCCTGGGGGGTGAAGGTGGGCCTGGGCCCAGCCGAGGATCCGGACCGGCTCCAATTCCAGCCCCTGCGGCAGGAGGGGGGGAGCGTCCGGTAGGGTGGTCGTTTGCTGATGGGCGGAGACGCCCGGCAAGCGCCGCTCCGCCAGCGATCTCCCTGCCGTGGATTCCTCCTCTCCCGCCCCCACCTCCACGCCCGAGCGCCCCGCCCCCCCCGGCGAGGGCGGCCCCGAATCCCAGGGTCCCCAGGGGGAGAAGGGGGGCGGCTTTGCGGCAGCCACCATGGCCGAGCTCCGCAAGGTGGTGTGGCCTAGCCGCCAGCAGCTGTTCAATGAAACGATGGCGGTGATCGTGATGGTGGCTGCTTCAGCCGCCGCCATTGCCGCCCTCGATCGCTTCTACGGGTGGGGAGCCCAATTGCTGTTCCAATGATGATGGTGTCTGAGTCTTCCCTGCCTGAATTGAATGAAGAGGACCTGCCCGAGCTGACGGAAGGGGACCTGCCTGAGCCGGACGACGCTGCTCTGCCGGAGCTGGCGGAAGCTGCTCTGCCCGAGCTGGATGAAGCTGCTCTGCCTGAGCGAGCGGAAACCCCCTTGCCCCTGGAGCTTCCAGCGCTGGTCGGCGAGGTGGCCGGGGGGGAAGGCGCCGCTCCGGAGGGCGCGGAGAAGCCCCAGGTGGCCCGCTGGTATGCGGTGCAGGTGGCCTCGAGCTGTGAGAAGAAGGTGAAGGCCACCCTGGAGCAGCGGGCCGTCACCCTCGGGGTGGACAACCGGATCCTGGAGATCGAGATCCCCCAGACCCCAGGGGTGAAGCTGAAGAAGGACGGCACCCGCCAGTCGATCGAGGAAAAGGTGTTTCCCGGCTACGTGCTGGTGAGGATGATCCTCGATGAGGACACGACGATGGCGGTGCGCAGCACGCCGAACGTGATCAACTTCGTGGGTCAGGAGGAGCGCCGGGCCACGGGGAAAACCCGGGGCCACATCAAGCCCCGCCCCCTGAGCCGCTCGGAGGTGGAGCGCATCTTCCGCCGGGCTTCGGAGAAGAAGGCCGTGGTGAAGGTGGATCTCAGCGAGGGCGACCAGATCCTGGTGACCGGAGGCCCCTTCAAGGATTTCCAGGGCGAGGTGATCGAGGTGTCGGCAGAGCGCAGCAAGCTGAAGGCCCTGCTCTCGATCTTTGGCCGGGAAACTCCGGTGGAACTGGAGTTTTCCCAGGTGAGTAAGCAAAACTAAGTGTCCGATGCGGCCGTCTCCCTGCGGAGGGCGGCCCGCGGTGGTGTTTCCACCACCCACCCCGATCCACTGGATACCGGGGATCCGCAGACCGCCCAGCGCCCAGTCCCTGCCCAGCCTCCCTGCCTAGCCGATGGCCAAAAAAGTCGTAGCTGTGATCAAGCTGGCCCTCCAGGCCGGCAAAGCCAACCCCGCGCCGCCTGTGGGTCCTGCCCTGGGCCAGCACGGGGTCAACATCATGGCGTTCTGTAAGGAGTACAACGCCCGCACCGAGGACAAGGCCGGCTACGTGATTCCGGTGGAGATCTCGGTCTTTGAAGACCGCAGCTTCACCTTCATCACGAAGACGCCTCCAGCCTCCGTGCTGATCCAGAAAGCCGCCGGCATTCCGAAAGGAGCTGCCACCTCGGCCAAGGGATCGGTGGGAGCGATCACCCGGGCCCAGCTCGAGGAGATCGCCAAAACCAAGCTGCCCGATCTCAACTGCACCAGCGTGGAATCGGCCATGCGCATCATTGAAGGCACCGCCCGCAACATGGGCGTCGCCGTTAACGACTGACCACCTACCGGGGGAGACCCACGCGGTCGTTCGCACCCCTACCACCCATGAGCAAACCCTCCAAACGCTTCACTGCCCTGGTTGAAAAGGTTCAAGATCGGCTCCATACGCCCTTGGAGGCGCTGGAGCTGGTGAAGGCCAACGCCACGGCGAAATTCGATGAAACGGTCGAAGCCCACGCGCGTCTGGGCATCGATCCCAAATACACCGACCAGCAATTGCGCACCACCGTGGCCCTGCCCCACGGCACGGGGCAGACCATCCGCATCGCGGTGATCGCCCGGGGGGAGAAGGTGGCCGAGGCCAAGGCGGCCGGGGCCGACCTGGCAGGAGATGAGGAGCTGGTGGAAGAGATCGCCGGCGGCGCCATGGACTTCGACCTGCTGATCGCCACCCCCGACATGATGCCGAAGGTGGCGAAGCTCGGCCGGGTGCTGGGTCCGCGGGGCCTGATGCCCAACCCGAAGGCGGGCACGGTCACCACGGATCTGGCGGGGGCGATCAACGAGTTCAAGGCGGGCAAGCTGGAATTCCGGGCGGATCGCGCCGGGATCGTGCACGTGCGCTTCGGCAAGGCCAGCTTCAGTGCCGAGAACCTGCTCGACAACCTGAAGGCCCTGCAGGAAACGATCGACCGCAACAAGCCGAGCGGCGCCAAGGGGCGCTACTGGCGCAGCCTCTACGTCACCTCCACCATGGGCCCCTCCGTGGAAGTGGATGTCACGGCTCTGCAGGACATCAAGAAGGAGATCTGAGCCACCAGACCCGGCCAAACCGGCCGGGTGGTAGGTTTTCCAATGGGCACGCGCCCACCCCAGACAGCAGGTCAGCTTTTGCTGTAAACCCTGCCGAGGTTCACGCGTTTGAAATCACCCTGAAGGGCTCCATTGGAGTGGTTTGGGAGTGGAGCAAGCCGCGGCCTCGCGTCTCCCCGAGGATTTCCTCTGGGTCGACGCTGCGGGCCGCGTACCCGGCTTGTTCCACCATCTCGATCCACCAACCCATGGGCCGCACACTGGAGAACAAGCAACAGATCGTCGGAGAGCTCAAGGAGCTCCTCGGCGAGGCCGAAATGGCGTTGGTTCTGGACTACCAGGGCCTCTCCATCCGTGAGATGAAGGATCTCCGATCCCGTCTGGCGGCGATCAACGGCGTGTGCAAGGTGACCAAAAACACCTTGATGCGCCGGGCCATCGAAGGAGACAGCGCCTGGGCCAACCTCGAATCCCTCCTCGAGGGCACCAACGCCTTCGTGCTCGTGAAGGGAGATGTCGGCGGGGCTGTGAAAGCTCTGCAGGCCTTCCAGAAGGAGACGAAGAAATCGGAAACCAAGGGCGGCCTGTTTGAAGGCAAGTTGCTCTCGGAAGCCGACATCAAGGCGATTGGCGACCTGCCCACCAAGGAGGTGCTCATGGCCCAGATCGCGGGTGCGATCCATGCCGTGACCACCAAGCTGGCGGTGGGGATCAACGAGGTGCCCTCCGGCCTGGCCCGGGCTCTCAAGCAGCACGCCGATGGCGAGGGTTCGGCCTCTTAGGCCACCCGCCCGCCCGATCCGCTTATCCATTCCTGATCTGTTGCTGATTTCAAACCATGACCGCAACCACTGACCAAATTCTCGAACAACTGAAGACCCTTTCCCTGCTCGAAGCTTCCGAGCTGGTGAAGCAGATTGAAGAAGCCTTCGGCGTGTCGGCTGCCCCCGCCGCCGGGGTGATGATGGCCGCTCCTGCCGGCGGTGGCGCTGCCGCCGAAGCGGCGGAAGAGCAGACCGAATTCGATGTGATCCTCGACAGCTTCGACGCTGCCGCCAAGATCAAGGTGCTCAAGGCCGTGCGGGAAGCCACCGGTTTGGGCCTGGGCGAAGCCAAGGCTCTGGTGGAAGCCGCTCCCAAGGCGGTGAAGGAAGGCATCAAGAAGGAAGATGCCGAAGCCCTCAAGAAAACCATCGAAGAAGCGGGCGGCAAGGTCACCATCAAGTGATCCCGGCTCCGGCCAACGCCTCCACGGCCCCCCACGGGGCCGTTTTTTGTTGGGGGGGGCAGATTTGCAGGGCTTGAGATAGAGAAAGCACAAAAAAAAACCCTGCCAAGGGCAGGGTTTGGGGTTCTGAACGCTTTACCAGGAGTCTGTCCTCGTTTCGACCCCAGTTAGTCGCTCAGCACTCCTCACACCTGCAAAATATATCCAGAGTCTCTCAGCTGTCACAGGGCCACCGGCCAGCTGTGTAACCGACTACAAACCCTGGGCCCGGGCAATCGGGTCGGCGGCCTGTTCTGAACTGGGCAGGGAGCTGGGCAGGGCGCTCGACTGGGAGTCGATGCGCTCCTCGTAGGGGATCACCTGGAGGGTCACCACGCCGGGGCCTGGAGCAGGGCCGGAGGTGTCGGCCGCGGGCTCGCTGGCACGGCCCAGCGCCCTGGGCGCTGGGGCCGCTTCTGGAGCCATGGGGGAGCGGAAGCGCTGGCGGGAATCGGCGGGCACCACGGCCGTGGAACGGGCGGAACGCCGGCTGCCCAGGGGAGGGGGCGCCTGCACCAGGGGCAGGGGTGCGGGGGCGCGGCCGCTGGCTGCGGCGATCAGGTTGTCGAGGGACTCGGCATTGGAGAAATAGACGTGGCTGAGGCTGCGGCCACCGAATACACGCCGGCGCAGGCTCCAGCCAGGTTCGAGCTGGAGGGCCACGAAGAGATCGCGATCACGGCGGGGCACGGTGCCCCGACCCACGAGGAGCTCGGCGGCCTGGCTGGGGGAAGAGGCCAGAAGCTGCACCTCATTGCCTTTCTGCTCCAGGCGCAGGCGATAGGCGTGGCTGAGGTCGTTGTCCTGGATGCGGAGGGAATAGCCGTTGCTGTCGATGAAGCGGCCGCAGATGCCCGTGAAGTTGAAGCGGTTGAGGGTGGGATCCACCAGGCCATCGGGGCGGGGGGTCCAGCAGAAGGGGCGGGCACGCAACTGTTCGAGCACCACCAGGGTCCAGTCGTCGGCGGCCACGGGCCTGGCAAGCACGGCGAAGCTGGAGGGCTCCACCGGCGCACTGGAGAAGAGGGCTTCCGCTGCCACCCGGGGCAGCAGGGACGGGGCGGGGGCCAGCCCGGCCACCAGGGCGAGGGTGGCGAGAGCCAGGTAGGGTCGCTTCATGGTGGGAAGGCGATGGCCCCGCGGAGGCGGAGAGGGCGGCCCATTAAACCCCAGGCCAGCGTTCGTGCAAGCCCCAACAGACCAATCAGTGAGGAGCCATGGGAACAAGTTCGCGGGTGGTGTTGGCGGCCTGTGATGGGGCCTGCAGCGGAAACCCTGGTCCGGGGGGCTGGGGGGCGCTGCTGAAG
>JBIIHR010000092.1:0-5399 GCA_044235655.1 Cyanobium sp.
TGGGAGCTGGGTCCGCTGTTCCCGGAGCTGCTGGGCCTCTCCCTGTTCACGGCGGCTGAGGCCTTTCTCGCCGCCCGCCGAGCGCGGATGGACTGATTCATGCCCCCGTCCGCCAAAGCCGATCATTCGG
Source organism: Cyanobium sp. (assembly GCA_044235655.1). Taxonomy (GTDB): domain Bacteria; phylum Cyanobacteriota; class Cyanobacteriia; order PCC-6307; family Cyanobiaceae; genus Cyanobium. The sequence continues at coordinate 131 of JBIIHR010000092.1, forward strand.
CGGGGCCCTTCCTGGCCTTGCTCTCCAAGGGGCTGGAGCTGTGGCTCCGCCGGCAGTGCCAGGAGGTGGAAGCCCTGGAGCTCCAGCTGGAGGGGGCGATGGCCCAGTGGCTGCAGGGGAACCTGCAGGGGGTTCGGCTTCGGGCACGGAAGGTGGTCTTCCAACATCTCTGCCTGGAGCAGGTGGATCTGGCGAGCGAACCCATTCGCCTGAAACTGCCCGGCCTGCTGCGCCACCAGCCTCTCCAGCTGAACCAACCCTTCCGGGTCCGAGGATCCGTTGTGTTTTCTGAAGAGGGCCTGAGTCGGACGCTCACCCGGCCCGAGGGGCAGGAGCTGGCCGATCTCCTCTGCCAGGGACTTCTCGGGGGCGGCACCTTGCAGGGCGCCCAGCTGCAGGATGGGCGCCTGATCCTGCAGGTGCTTCCCCCCCTGGGTGGGGCTATGGATGTTCTGGACACCCACATCGGGCTCACCTCCACGGGGCTGGAGGTCTGCCCCATCCTTGGCGGGCCTGGCGTGGCCATCCCCCTGGATGAAGCGATCACCCTCGAGCGAGCCGAGGTGCGTGCCGGGATGCTGGAGTTGGCGGGAGTTGCCCTGGTGCAGCCCTAGAGCCGCTCCGAGAGGGGGAGCACCAGGGTCACCAGGGAATAGACCACGGCGGGCACGAAGAGATAGCTGTCGATCCGATCCAGGATCCCTCCGTGGCCCGGGATGGCATCCCCGGAATCCTTGAGGCCCGCATCCCGTTTCATCATCGATTCCGTCAGGTCTCCCACCACGGCAAACACCGCCACCACCACCCCCAGCAATCCCCCCAGCAGCCATCCCCACCGCCAGCCCAGCAGCAGGCCCCCCACCCCGCCCACCAGGGCGGCGCAGGCCACCCCCCCAAGGGCGCCCTCGATGGTTTTCCCGGGTGAGATGGGAGACAGGGGTCGCCGTCCCCAGCGGCGCCCGATGCCATAGGACCCGATGTCCGTGGCCACGATCAGCAGGACGGCCAGGAGGGTGAGCGCCAGCCCCGATGTCCAGGGCCAACCCAGGCCCGAAATGGTGCCCGAGAGTCGGGGGGCAAGCGCTGGATCGGTGATGGCGCGAAGCTTGATCCAGTGGCTGGGCAGGAAACCCAAGTAAAACAACCCAAAAATCGACGCCGCAATGTCGGCGATGGTGCCGGTCTGCGGTTGGAGCAGCAGCCAGCCGCAGATCACCGCGCCGGAAGCCGGCAGGACCGCCGCGGCCACGTCGCCCACCCCTTCATTCCCCGGCCAGTTGCCGATGCTGGCGGCCATGGTGGAGGCCAGCAGGAGCTGCACCGCCACCAGGGTGGTGCGCACCGCGGGGCGGATCCCCTTGAAGCGGGCCATCCGGAAAAACTCCAGCAACCCCAGGTGCACGATCACTCCCACTGCCAGGGTGAACCACCATCCCCCCAGGAGGATGAAAGCTGCTCCCAACCCCCCCGCCGCCCAGCCACTCGCCAGGCGGGCCAGAGAGGTTCGGGATTGGGGTTTGGGGATCAAGACGGGAGGCATGGGAAACACCGGATCCAGCTCATCGCTCGGCGGCGATGACGAACAGGGGTTCGGCGGCGGCCAGCCGGGCCTGGGTCCCCCGCCGTTGCATCCGGTGCACGGTGGCCTGAATCACCTGCACATCCCTCGCCTCCAGCCGATCCAGTCTGTCGGTGGCATCCACCAGACCCTCCAGGCTCACCGTGCTGATCACCAGGCGGCCGCTGGGTTGCAGCGCATCCCACACAGCCATGAGCGTGTCGCCCAGAGGTCTGCCCACCTCCAGCAGCACCCGATCGGGATGGGCAGGCAGGAGATTCAGATCATCAGGGGCCTTGCCGGAGTGGATCTGGAGGTTGCTGATGCCAAAGCGCCGCCGGTTTCGCTCCAGCAGCTCGATGGCATCGGGGTCGCGCTCCAGGGTGTGCACCATCCCCGAGGGCATGAGCCGGGCAATTTCCAGGGCCAGGGCGCCCGTGCCTCCGCCCACATCCCACACCAGGGAATCAGGGCTGAGCCTCAGATGGGCCAGCAGGATCACCCGGAGCTCCATAGGGGTGGGGCTAAACCCAGGAGCATCCTGAAAGGCTCCATCCGGTAACCCGGGGGTGACGAAATCCCAGTGAAAGGAGCTTGGCTGGTTCACGGGCACAGGTTCACGAGCACTGGATCACGGGCAACGCTCCCCCTTCAGGCCCTGCTCTCTTCGGCCACGACCTTCACCGTATCAGTGATCTGGCCGGGCCAAAGGTTGTGTTGCTCCTCCAGCCATGCGGCTCGCTCCCCATCCATCCGCTCGCCTGGCATCACCAGGGGGATGCCAGGGGGGTAGGGCACCAGGGGTTCCGCAGCCAGGCGTCCCACGGCCTGGCGCAAAGGGATCCAGGTGCCAGGGGATCGCCAGGCCTGGCCAATGGGCATCTCCAGGCGGCCCACCAGGGGAACGGGCGGGATGGGCACCGCTGGCAGGGGCGCACCGCCCAGGGCCCTGCGCAAGTGGGCAAGCAGGGGAGGCAGCTTGCGCTCCAGGGAGGGTGGGGGTGCCAGCCCCAGGCAAAAAAGCAGGAGGGCTGGTTCAGGAAGTTCGGCGATCACCCCGCGCTCCTGCAACCAGGCATCGGCGCGGAGCCCATTCACCCCAAAGGCGCCGGTGTGAACCAGCAGACGGAGGGGGTCCTGGGTGGGCACCAGGGCCAGACCCTGCTCCTCCAGGCGCCGTGCCAGGCGCCGGCCCCGCCGTTCGGCCCGCTCCCGCAGGCCCTTCCCCGCGGCAGAGGCCATCTCTTCGAGGGCCGCTGCCGTGGAGGTGAGCAGCAGGGCACTGGGGCTTGAAGTCTGCAACCACAGCAGACTGGTCTCCAGCGCTGGGGTGGCCACCCGATTCCCCTGGCCCAGGAGGGCTGCCCCCTGGGCCAATCCCCCCCCCACTTTCTGGGGGGAGAGCACCACAAGATCGGCCCCAGCCGCCAGGGCTTCCCCCCTGCCATGGGCCTGGTCCACCAGGACGGGCACCCCTTGCCCATGGGCCAGCTTCACCAGTGAGGCGAGATCGGCGCGGAGCCCCTGATAGGTGGGATCGAGGAGCACGATCGCCGCTACCGGTCCCTGGGCCAGGGCGGTGGCGAGGATCGCGGCCAGCAGGGCTGGAGGCAGGGGCTGCCAGAGCCCCGTGGTGGGCTCAAAGGGGGGGGTGTAGAAGAGAGGGTCAAGGCTCCCCAGCACGCAGGCGTGGAGCAGGCTGCGATGGAGGTTGCGGGGTAGGAGCACCCGGGAGCCAGGAGGGGCCATGGCCAGCAGCGCCGCCTGAAGCAGGCCGGAAGCTCCATTGACGCCGAACCAACAGGTTTCTGCCCCCAGCAAGGCCGCGCAACGCCTTTGGGCCTCCGCCACCGCCCCCTCCTTAAGCAGCGGCCCACCCCAGGAGGGCAGTTCCGGCAGGTCCCAGGAGCCCGGGGCACGGCGTAGCACCCGCCGCAGGCTGGCCGGCAGGGCCCGCCCCTGGCCATGGGCGGGCAGGTGGAGCGGCAGGTTCGGGGGAGCTTCCAGGCACGGGAGAAGGGCAGCTGTGGGCCGGACGCTTTTGGCCGAAGGACCCATGGTTGCCAGGGGGAGGTTCCTAAAGTTTGCCCAGCCGACGGAAGATCCCTGACCCTTTCTCCTGTGCTCCCCCCGGGCTCGAAGGTCAATGCTTCATCGCCGCTCCAGGATCCGGATCTTCGCTACGAGCCGGATCAACACCTCCGTTGGCTCCTGTTGCGGCCCTGGATTCTCCTCACCCGTCTGGTGGTGGTGGTGTTCACCCTGGGCCGCATGGCCATCGAGGTGGTGGTGCAGGGAAACAGTTCGGATGCCAAAACCCAGCAACGCGTCGCCCGCCTGATTCTCACCAGCCTGACCGATCTTGGGCCCTGTTTCATCAAGCTGGGCCAGGCTCTCTCCACCCGACCGGACCTGGTGCGCCGTGACTGGTTGGAGGAGCTCACCCGTCTGCAGGACGATCTGCCCCCCTTCCCCTGTGCCTTGGCGCGGCAGACGATCACCTCCGAATTGGGAGCAGAGATTGGCGAGCTCTTCGAGGAGTTCCCCAACTATCCGATTGCCGCAGCAAGCCTGGGCCAGGTGTATCGAGCTCGATTGAAAGATGGACGTTGGGTCGCGGTGAAGGTTCAACGTCCCAATCTGCCTTTCATCCTGAAACGCGATCTGGCCATCATTCGCGCCTTGGGGGTGTTGAGCGCACCCTTCCTCCCCCTCAACCTGGGGTTTGGCTTGGGCACGATCATTGATGAATTTGGTCGCAGTTTGTTTGATGAGATTGACTATCGCAAGGAAGCGGATAACGCTGAGTATTTTGCCCGCCTATTTGCGGCCCATCCCGAGGTCACCATTCCCGATGTGGAGCGGAACCTTTCGAGCCGGAGGGTGCTCACCACGACCTGGATCAATGGGGTAAAGATGCTCAATCGCAAGGAGGTGGAATCCCACCACCTGGATCCCGCGGCGCTCATCCGCACGGGTGTGATTTCTGGTTTGCGTCAATTGCTGGAATTCGGATATTTTCACGCCGATCCCCACCCTGGAAACCTGTTCGCCCTGCCGGGCGTCACCGATGGGATGGGCCATATGGCTTATGTGGATTTTGGCATGATGGATGCCTTGAGCCAACAGGACAGGCTCACCTTGACTGGAGCTGTCGTTCACCTTATCAACCGTGATTTCAGAGGCCTGGCCAAGGATTTTCAGGCCCTGGGTTTCCTCCATCCCCAAACCGAACTGGATCCCATCGTTCCTGCTTTGGAGCATGTGCTGGGGGATGCGATTGGTAAGAACGTGGGCAGCTTCAACTTCAAATCCATCACGGATCGTTTCTCGGAGTTGATGTACGACTATCCCTTCCGGGTCCCGGCGCGTTTTGCCCTCATCATTCGTGCGGTGGTGAGTCAGGAGGGGTTGGCTCTGCGGTTGGATCCAGATTTTCGGATTCTTCAGGTGGCCTATCCCTACGTGGCCAGGCGTTTGCTGGCAGGGGATACGGCCGAGATGCGGGAGAAGCTGATGGAGGTGATCTTCGATGAAAATGGACGTCTGCGCTTGGAGCGCTTATCCAATCTGTTGAGTGTTGTTGAATCGGATCTTCCAGGCGGTCAGGATCTCCTGCCTGTGGCCCGCGATGGCCTTCGCCTGCTGCTGGGTCCAGATGGAAGCAGCATTCGCCAGCGCTTCCTGCTCAGTCTTGTGGCCGAGAACCAA
>JBIIHR010000093.1:0-5381 GCA_044235655.1 Cyanobium sp.
GGCCCCCTGGGGCGGTGGGGTGGTGCTCGGGCAGATCAGCTGGCTGCCAGGGGCCCACGGGGCGCCCGGTGACGGCCCCGAGGAAACAGGCTCTCTGGAGCCCCCCGATGCCCAGTGGATGGAGGAGCGGCTCCGAGAGGGGTTGGGCCAGCTGGATCCCCAGCTGGCGACCCTCCCGGCGCCCTACCAGCAGGTGCCGGTGAGTTTCTGCACCGATGGCCAGCCGCTGGTGGGCCCGGTGGAGGGAGCGCCCGGCCTCTGGACCTTCGCCGGATTCAGTGCTGCCTTTTCCCTGGTGCCCACCCATGCCGATCGGCTGGCCACCCGCCTGGTGGCGGATGCAGAAGCCCGAGGGCAAGGATGACCCCCATGACGATTCCCTTTCTCACCCCTGATCTGGAGGCCCTCCTGCGCATGGGGCTGGCCGTGCTCTGTGGGCTGGTGGTAGGGCTCAACCGGGCCCATCACGGCACCCTGCCCCACCCCAACCGGGTGCGGGTGCATGTGCTGGTGGGGCTGAGCGCCTGCTTGATGGTGCTGGCCGCCGGCCCGGATGCCGGGGCCCGCAGCCGAGCGATCCAGGGGGTGGCCACCGGAGTGGGCTTTCTGGGAGCGGGGGAGATTCTGGTGGCGCCTCCCCGGGGCCAGCAGCAGACCCCGGAAGTGCGGGGCCTCACCAGTGGGGCCTCGATCTGGTTCACTGCGGCTCTGGGGGTCACGGTGGCCGCCTCTAGCCCTTCTTTGGCGCTGGTGGCCCTCGCTCTTGCCCTGATCACCCTGTCTGATCGTCGGCCGGGCGGCACATCGGGAGCCGGACCAGGCCCAAAGGGTGGCTAACGGCTGGTGTTGAGAGCCAGCACCCTCAAAAGAGGAAAAATGATCGCCGTGCTTCCTGGGCGTCCTCTGGCGCCAGGGACGGGTCTTCCTGGGTGGGCCAATCGAGATCCAGGTAGCTCACGCCCCCTTGGTCAAAGGGCTGACCATCCAGATGGCGAATCTTCAGTTCCGTTGTGCTGATGGCCGTCACCAGACCCCCCAATTCCATGGGGCCCATGTCGGTTTGCATGTCGTTGCCGGAGAGCATGACCAGAACGGGAAGACGCACCAGTTGTTCCGGTCGAATCAGCTTGCGAAACAGAGCCTGCACGGCCAGTTGTTGGCGCTCCATCCGTCCAATGTCGCCGGTTTCATCATGACGAAAGCGAAGGAAGCCCTCCAGATCTCGCCCTTTGAGATTCTGAAGGCCGGGCTGAAGATCAATATACAACCCCTGGGTGTTGTCTGTGTATTGCATCCTTTTCGGAACGTCTACTTCGATGCCACCGATTATGTCGGCTATCTTGCGAATGGCTCCCAGATTCACGATCAAATGATGACGTATCGGACGGCCCATCCGATCTGAAATCTCCCGCTTTAAGGCCTCTGTTCCCCCAGCGCTGTAGAGAGCGTTGATTTTCATCGGTCCATATTGCTCTGTCTCGATGTAGCCATCCCTTGGAATCTGGGTGATGGTGGTCTGGCCCCCTTCCACCCGCATGGCGGCAATCACATCGGTATTTCCGCCTCCCATGTCTGTTCCCAGAATCAGGACATCGTCCTGGCCCAGATCCACCCAGTCCCCGAAGGGATTGCGCCACTCCGCCGGTTTGCTGGCCACCTCCTTATCGGTTCCGCTCACCAGCTTTGCCAGGGGAGCGGAGAGGCCAAAGCCCGCAGCCAGCCCGAGGGAGGTGGCCAGGACCAATGGGAACAGGGAGCGTTGCCGGCGTGGGCGGTAGCGGGCAGAACGACGACGGGGCATGACGGGCGGCCCTAGATCCTCAGAGGTTCATCGGCCCGGAGGCCGGCCTGAACTCTCCAGAGATTTGCGTAGGCCCCATCTGCGGTAAGGAGATCCTCATGGCCACCTGTTTCCACAATTCTGCCGTGTTCCATCACCACAATGCGATCGGCATGGCGCACGGTGCTCAGCCGGTGGGCAATCACCAGAGTGGTGCGATGGGCTGTGATCCTGTCCAGGGAGTGCTGAATCGCGGCCTCGGTTTCATTGTCCACAGCCGCAGTGGCTTCGTCGAGGATCAGCACAGGCGGATCCTTCAACAGAGCCCGGGCCAGCGCGAGCCGCTGCCGCTGCCCCCCAGACAGCCGTTGTCCCCGTTCTCCCACCACCGTGTTGTACCCCTGTGGCAAGGCCTCAATGAAGGTGTTGGCCTCGGCCAGGGTGGCCGCCCGTTGGATCGCCGAGAAGGGAGCCGTAAAGGTGCCGTAGGCAATGTTTTCAGCCACGGTGCCATGGAACAGAAACACCTCCTGGCTCACCAGTCCGATCACCCGCCGCAGATCGCCCAATTTGTAGCTCTCGATCGGCACCCCGTCCAACAGAATCCGGCCGGCCTGAATGGAATAGAGGCGGAGCAGCAGTTTCACGATGGTGCTCTTGCCTGAGCCCGTGGAGCCCACGATGCCCACGGTGCTGCCCGCTGGAATGTCCAGGTCAAACTGATGCAGCAGGGGTGAGCGTTCCCCATAGGCAAACTCCACCCCCTCAAACGTGATGTGACCAGCCACAAGCTCGGGATCGAGAGAGCGATCTCCAGAGGGGATGGCAATGGGGCGATCCAGCAGATTCAGGACCCGGTCCGTGGAAGCCATGGCCCGTTGGTAGTCATCCAGGGTGCGACCCAGGGTGGTGAGGGGCCAGAGGAGCCGCTGGGTGATGAAGACCAGAAAGCTGTAGGTGCCCACCGCGATGGTGCCCCGCCAGGCCTGCAGCCCTCCGATCACCAGAATGGAGAGGAAGGCAAAAAGGATGGCAAAGCGAATCAAGGGCACAAAGGCCGCTGAAAGTCGAATCGCCCGTTGGTTGCTGAGGCGATAGGCCTCGCTGTCCTGCTCCATCCGGGAGCGTTCCCAGGCTTCTGCGGCGTAGCTCTTGATGGTGAGCATGCCCCCCAGATTGTTGGTCAACCGGCTGGCCAGATCCGAGGCCCGGCTCCGCACGTCCCCGTAGAGGGGAGCCAGGCGTCGCTGGAAACGGAGGGAGCCCCAGAGAATCAGGGGAATGGGAAGGAAGGACACCCCCGCCACCGTGGGGGAGAGGGCCACCATGGCCCCCCCGATGGCCACCACCGTGGTGATCAGCTGGAGCACCTCGTTGGCCCCGTGGTCGAGAAACCGCTCGAGCTGATTGATGTCGTCATTCAGGATGGTCAGCAGCTGTCCACTGCTGCCCGCCTCAAAGAAGGCCATCTCGAGCTTCTGGAGATGGTCGTAGCCCTCGATCCGAAATTCGTGCTGGACGGTCTGGGCCAGATTGCGCCAGAGCAGCCCGTAGAGATACTCAAAAAGCGACTCAGCGCTCCAGATCACAAACGAGGCGACCGCGAGAATCGTCAGCTGTGACGGGACGGAATGGGCGCCAAAGGAGGCCAGCCAGGAGTCTTTCTGTTTCACCACCACATCCACCGCCAGGCCGATCAGCACGGGCGGGGCGAGATCAAACAACTTGTTCAGAACCGAGCAGAGCGACGCCAGGACAACGGTGCGCCGATGGGGCTGGAGCCGATGGATCAGCCGCTCCAGCCCCGAACGCCGCCTGCCGGTCAGTTGGGGCTGGAGCTCAGTAGGCCGGGCCACCGACACGGGCTGAGCGCTCGCCATAGCCCCCACCGCGGCCGTTGCGAGGACGGGGGCCGCCACCACCGCCGCCACCGCCACCACCGCCTTCCCGGGGTGTTGCTTTGTTGACCCGGATCATCCGGCCCATCCACTCCACATCCTGGAGATCATCAATGGCCCGTTGTTCGGAATCGGCGTCCGCCAACTCCACAAAGGCAAAGCCACGTTTGCGTCCGGTTTCCCGATCAAGGGGAAGGCTGCATTGGCGTACTTGGCCATATTGACCGAACAGGTCAACGAGATCCTCGCGTTCGGCATCAAACGAGAGGTTGCCAACGTAAATGGTCATTCGAAAAGAGGTCCTGGAACTGATTCGTTTGGTGCTGGTGTCCCAGGAAAGTCAGTGAACGGTGCAGACCAGAAGGGAAAGGACCACGCAAATCTCATCTGCGTGAACCTCCTGAAGGGCCGGGGCCGGCTGAACGTGCCGAAGGAAGCCTGTACACATTGGAATCTCGACAACCCTACAGCCCCACCTGCGCCTTGATTGAGGAGTGTGAAGGGAGGCGAAAGGAAACTGGAAGACCGGGGCCGAACCCGGCAAACTGGTCCCATTGTCAGCAAACGCTGATTTTCCTTGCCCGAGATGATCCCTCCCCTGACGCCACCGCCGGTGCCCTGGAGCCTCTCCTGGCGAGAGGACGGAGAGCTGGCTCCCCAGGATCACTTCGACCTGCTGCAAACCCTTTTGCTTACGGAGTCATCCGAGGTTCAGCATTCGCTCGTTGTTGCGATGGAGCGCCTCACCGTGAGTGAGATCACGGCGATCTCCACCCCTGACGTCTCGAAATTGTGCGCCTGAGCTCACAATCTCCGATCAGAGAGCGTAGCGACGAGCTGTGGATTCCCGGCAGTAGCTTCGGGCCGAAATCAGGCTGGTGCCCTCGGTGAGCCGATCCACCACACACCGGCAGGCGTAAGCGGCCATTCCCTGGGGGGGCACTTTCCCTGCCTTCGTCATCTCCTCTTCCACAGCCGCCAGGCAATAGGCCTGAACCATGGATCCCATTGCTGAGGCCCTTGCAGGGCCAGCGACCTGGATCAGGAGGGTGGTGGTCGCCAGCAGGGCAAGGGAGACGGGAAGCCGAGAAAAGCTCATAGACGGGAGAGTTGCAGTTCCTTGTTCATCACCCGAAGCCGTTGCAGGTTGGCGACCACTTCGGGAGGAATCCCCTTGGGCAGATCCACCGTGGTGTGACTGTCGTAAATGCGGATTTTTCCGATCGACCGCCCTGTGAGACCACCCTCGTTGGCGATGGCCCCGACGATATTGCCGGGTTTCACCCGATCCCGCCAGCCCACCTCCAGGCGGAAGCGCTCCATGTTGGCTTCCGGTCCGCGATCGGGTTCCTCCTGGCGGGGATCTCGGCCACGCCGTTTGAAGGTGGAGTCTGCGATGGGCTCGGGCCTCTCCTCTTTCAGTAACAGAGACTTCCCATTCAGAGCCAGCGCCACCGCGGCCTCTGCCAGGCGCTCGGGCTCCACGCCCTGTTCCCTGGAGAGCCGTTGCAGGAGTTCCCTCAGCAACCCCTGTTCCTCCTCGGTGAGGGGCGACTCAGCAATCATGGCTGCCAGGCTCGATTCCAGCCGGTTCAACCGTCCCTGGTTGATGCTCGCGTTGCTGGGAACCTCCATCGGTGCGATCGATTCCCCCACGGCCCGCTCCAATTCGCCCAGGAAGCGTTTTTCTCTTGGAGTCAGAA
>JBIIHR010000094.1:0-5378 GCA_044235655.1 Cyanobium sp.
AGCACCAGGGCGATCAGCACCGCCAGATAGAGCTGGCCCGCCACCGTGATGGCCAGGCAACCGGTGGCCGGCAGCAGTTCTCCCGGTTTAGCCAGCGACACACCCGTGGTGGTGAGGGCCTGAAAAGCGGCCACCACCATGGCGGGGAACACCCGCAGGGGATGGAGCCTTGGATCGAAGTTGGGCGCCACGAGGCTGGCATTGAAAGCCTGGGGTTGCCAGAGAAGCAGGGTGTGAAGCAGGAAGGCCCCGAGATAGCCGATCAGCAGATACCCCGCCGCGGCGCCCATCAGCACGGCCAGGGTGACGTAGGGCTCAAGGATCAGCGCTTTGGCGATGCGCAGCAGGAAGGTGCCGATGAACAGCCCCCACACCAGCAGGTGCAGGATCGCCAGGTGCTGGGCCAGGGGGGTGTCGGTGATCAGGATGGCCAGCCAGCCGATCTCGCTGACAATGGCGGCGATGCCAAAGCCGTAGAACAGCCTTTTGCGGGCCAGGAGCGGCGAATAACGGGTGAGGAAGAGCATCATCACCAGGGCCATCACGATGGCCACCACGGGGGAGATGATCGGCAACTGGAAGGCAAGGGGCTGAATCAGCAGCACCGTGCAGATCGTCAGGAGCAGCACCCGGTAGCCGCGATGGCGCCGGCGGATCCGCCGCACGTCCTCCCGCCCGATGGGCAGAGCAGCCCCCAGCGGCGGCAGGGAGCTGGCGGCTGGAGCGTCGTCGTTCACACGCAAAAGAGTAAGTCTCCCGGGTGAGCGTGCGGGCATCATGGCTGGCGCATGATCCCCGGCCTTCATAAGGTGTGGGCATCATTCTCCCCACCGTGATCGAGCCCCTGGAACCCACCGATCTCACCCTGGTGGAGATCCTGGTGCCAGCCGCCGGCAGTGGGTTGGCGGGCATCGGTCTGCTGCTGCTGCGGCTGTTCACGGGATTGGCCTTCATCCGCCACGGCTGGCCGAAGCTGCGCAACCTGCGCACCTGGGCCACGACGATGAACACGCCGGAATGGCTCTGTTTTCTCTCCGCCGCGTCGATGTTCGGCGGCGGCATCGCCCTGCTCCTGGGGCTTCTCACTCCCCTGGCGGCGTTTGCGATTCTGGTGTCGATGGTCTATGCGATGGTGCTGGAGATTCGCTCAGGCTTTCCATTCATCGCTCCCGATCCTTACCAGATTCCCGAGGGCGACTATGCAGGACCGATGGGGGTCGGGGAACCCCCAAGCTGGGAAAAGGCGGCCATGTATTCGGTGATGGCACTGGTCCTCGTCCTTTGCGGAGGGGGGATCCTCTCCCTCGACAATCTCCTGATCACCGATGCGCTGAAAGCCCTGCTTGCCTAGCCCCCCCCCCTTGCCGCCCCTCCAGCTCCGCCAGCGCTGGCAGAGCCTCGACGAACACGACCAGGTGGGTCTGTGTCTGGGAGCCGTTGTGGCGGGTTTGCTGGGCTGGGCGTTGTTCTGTCCGATCCCCACGGAGGTTCGTGGGGAAGGGGTGCTGATCTATCCCGAGAACGCCGGGGTGCTCGATGCCCGCGCGGCTGGCCAGGTGCGGCGTTTGCTCGTGCGGGCAGGCGAGCCCGTGCGCCGTGGCCAGGTGCTCATGGAGATCGCCCTGCCCGTGCAGGAGAAACAGCTGATGCAGCAGAAGGGCAATCTTGCCCTTCTGGAGCGCCAGAACGCCCAGCTCGATGAACGGGATACCCTGCGCCTGCAGGCCGAGCGGGCTGCCCTGGACACGGCCCTGGCCAAACTCGAGCAGGACAGGCGCCGCTACGAGAGCCTCCAGAGCACCTACGCCGGCAAACTGCGCAACCTCGAATGGCTCGCCAAACGGGAGGTGGTGGCTCCCCTCTCCTCGGAAGTGGTGGGTGCCGAGCAGGGTCTCACCAGCACCGGAGCCAATCTGGATCAAATCCGGATCGAAGAAAAACGGGTATTGAGCGACTACGAAAAGGTGAAGCTCGCGGTGGAAACCGAGGCCCTGCAGCGCCGCTATCGGATTGAGGATCTGCGTCGGGAGATCCGGGTCACCGAGGCCCGGCTTGGTTTCGATGGCCGGGTGTTGGCTGAGAGGGATGGGCGCGTGCTGGATCTCCAGGTGATCGAGGGCCAGACCGTGGCCATGGGGCAGCGGCTCGGCACCATCGGCCGGGGCCAGGTGGACGATGCCTCCGCCGGGAAACTGAAGGCCGTGGCCTTCTTCTCCCCCGCCGATGCCCGTCGCCTGCCCATCGGCCTCCCCGTGGAGGTGGTGCCGCTCTGGAATCAGCGGGGTCGGTTCGGGGGCATCGAGGGAAAGGTGAAGCACGTACTCACCCTGCCCGCCACGGAGGAGGACATTTCCACGACGATCGGCAACCCCCAGCTCGCCGCATCCCTGGTCAAGAATGGCCCGGTGATGCGCGCCGAGATCGAGCTGGTGCGCGATCCAGCCAGCCGGGATGGCTACCGCTGGACCCTCTCCCGTGGCAGTGGGGTGTTCCCCGTCCGGGAGGGCCTCACGGTGAGCACCTTCGCCTACGTCGAGTGGCGCACCCCCCTCTCCTACATCTTGCCGGGGGTCCGCTCCCTCACCGGGGGCTACCGAAGCCGCGCCATCGACCGGAAGTGGGATCAACCCTCCCTTCGCCAGCCGGGATCCCTGCCCTGATGCTGCTCTGATCCTCCCCAGCCGCCATGCCTGAACCCTCCCGCCCCTCTACACCCTCCCCAGGATTGCTCCGCCAGGAGTTTCCCTGGCTTGTGGCCGAGGCAATTCTCCTGGTGGTGCTGTTTAACGCCAACCCACCCGAGCTCTGGTTCTGGCTGGTGGTGCTCCTGGTGATCCTCGGTTACAGGATCGAGCGCTGGTGGGCTTCGCGCACGCCCTAGGGCGGCCCCAGCTGCAGCTGGGGCCGCACCGGCAGGCCCGGATCCGTCGGGGTGGTGAGCAATTCCCGCAGCAGCCGGGCATAGGTGATGTTCACCGCCACGGTGGCGTTGAGCCGTTGCACCAGGCTGGCGATCAACCGCTCCTGGGTGAGCGACACCTCCACCTCATTGGAGAGGCCGGTCTTGTAGCGCAGCCGCACATCCCGGAATCCCTCGAGGGAGGCCGCCACCCCCCGGCGGGCGGAGGCCAGGCGGGCCAGGCTGGCCTCGTGGTTGAAGAAGGCGGATTCCAGCCGCAGGCGGATCGTCTCCCGCTCGCTGGCATAGCGCTGGGCGATGGCGGCCGCCCGATGGTCCAGGGCCCTCCCCTGGGCCCGGGTGGAGCCCGCATCGAAAAGGAGCCATTGCAGGGTGAGGGCAACCGACCAGTCGGCGCCGGTGCTGTTCTGCACCGGCACCACGGTGGTGCCGCAACAGCCGCCATTGCGGAGCTGGAGATCGAAAGTGTTGGTCGTGCTGGCATTGGCACCGGCCTGGGCCACCACCGCCAGCCGGGGGAGCAGGGCGGCCAGGGCCGCCTGGCGCTCCTGCACCAGCGCTTCCCGGGTGGCCAGGAGGACATCCAGGGCCGGATTGCCCCGGTAGGCCCGCATCAGGCTGGTTTCCAGGTTGAGGGGCCAGCGCGCCAGCACCACCACCGGATCCGCCGCGGCGGGGGTGAGATCGGGGGGAAGGTTCAGCAGCACGGCGAGCTGGCGGCGGGCGATGGCCCGATCGGCCAGGGCCTGAATGAGCGTTTCCTGATTGGCCGCTTCGATCGCCTGCCGGCGCAGCACATCGAGCCGCGGCACCAGACCGGCCCGCTTCAGGTCGAGGGCGTCCTGCAGGATCACCAGGTCGTTGCGCACGGCGGCGTCCTGGATGCGGACGTTCTGATCCGCCTGCTGCAGCTGAAAGTAGGCCTCGCTGACCTGGAGCTGGAGCTGGCGCAGGTCGTTTGCATAGGCCTGCCGCTCGGCATCCAGCCGTGCCCGGGCTGCGCGAACGCTGGGGGTACGGGCGAAATCGAGAAGGTCGTACCCCAGTTGCAACCCCCCGAAGCCTCCGCTGCTGGTGGTGTTGAAGGAGACGGCGCCGCCGCTCGGCACGAAAAAGGCCCCACCGGGTTCGAAGAGAGGACCGAGTCCAAGCGCGCCGTTCCCCACCGGAGCGTTGAGGTTCGTGCGGCTCTGGCCCGTGAAACCGGCGGCCAGAGCCTCCAGGCGCGGCCAGTAGGTGCCCAGGGCCGCCTGGAGGCTGGCCAGGGCCGCAGCCACCTCGTTCCTCCGCGCCTGGACGCCGGGGTTGGCAGCGAAGGCAATGGCGAGCGCCTGCTCCAGGCTCAGGGACTGGACGCCTCCGCCCTGCAGTTGGCTCTCCTGGGGCAGGCTCAGGGGCGGTGGAGCGATCGTGCGGGTGGGATCCAATGGACCGCTGGCCGGTTCATTGGCCCGCAGGAGGGTGGCAGGCAGGGGGGGAGCTGGTTTGAGCAGATCGGGACGGGTTTCCGGTTCTTTGGGCAGGAGGCTGTCGAGCACCTGGAGCTCCCGATCCAGCTCACGCCAGCTCTTCTCCAGGCGTTCCGTGCTGCCCGTGCTGCGATCCAGGGGGCGGGGAGCTCCCTGGGCGGCAGCCTGCTGCAGACCCAGCGTCGCCAGGGGCACCAGGAGGGCTGCCATCAACCGGAGTGGCACGGCTCGCAGCGCAGAGGGGATCAAGGCCTGGCCCTCCGCAGGGAGGCCGGCAGCCGCAGGCTCGGGGGCCGGGTGCCGATGGATCGCCAGAGGGCTTCGGTGCGGAGGATGGCCCGCTCCGCCTGACCGCAGCACACGAGCCTCACCGCATGGCGCTGCAGCCTGGGAAGGTCGTCGCTGGCGACGCTCGTGTCGGTAAGCAGAGGTTGCAGGCCCTGCCAGCTGCTGGGCGGCTTCCAGTCCGGAAGGGAGAGGGGGCGGAGGGGATCGGAGCTGGGCACCACGATCAGGGGCGCCCAGAGCCGCAGCCGGTCGGCCACCGTGCGCAGCACGTCGGCTTCCCCCTGTTGCAGGGCCACCAGGGTTCCCTGGGCACCCGGAACAGGGGCCTGCTGCACCAGCCCCTCCAGTGCGGAGATCAGGGAGGAGCAGGTCTCCATGAAGCTCAGGAGCAACCTGGTCTGGGGATGGCTGTGGGCGGGATCCCCCAGCTCATTCCGCACGGCCTTCAGTCCGCCCCGGAGGGTTCCAAGCTGTTGGCGCAGGGTCTGAATCGGGGCCATCTCCTGCCTCGCCCCATCCGCTTTGGAGGGAAACGCTCCGGGATCCTCCAACCGGACGGCCACACCGTCGAGGGCCTGGGCCAGAGCCTCCAGCAGGGCAGCCAGGTTCCGCCAGGCCTGGGGGAGAGCCCTGGCTGGCCAGAGCAGACGCATGCTCAGCACGCCTGCCACGATCCCTGCGGTGGTCCAGAACAGCCGCAA
>JBIIHR010000095.1:0-5320 GCA_044235655.1 Cyanobium sp.
CTGGCTTGGCCCTGGCCATCGCCCTACCCGAAGCTCAGCTCACCCTGGTGGATTCGGTGGGGCGCAAGCTGGAGGCGGTGGAGGCCATGGCCCAGGCCCTGGGTCTGGGGGAGCGGGTGAGGGTGCGGCGGGAGCGGGCGGAGCGCACGGGTCACGATCCAGCCTGCAGGGGCCGCTTTGATGGGGCGATGGCCCGGGCGGTGGCCAGTGCGCCGG
The DNA here is from genome assembly GCA_044235655.1 of Cyanobium sp. Taxonomy (GTDB): domain Bacteria; phylum Cyanobacteriota; class Cyanobacteriia; order PCC-6307; family Cyanobiaceae; genus Cyanobium. The sequence continues at coordinate 217 of JBIIHR010000095.1, forward strand.
TGGTGGCGGAATATCTGGTGCCCCTGCTCAAGCCCGAGGGGCAGGCCGTGCTCTACCGCGGCCAGTGGTCTGGGGCGGATCAGGCGGATCTGGAGCGGGCACTCCAGCCCCTCAGAGCCCGGCTGGAGACGGTGGAACGGCGTGAGTTGCCCGCCGGCCGTGGCGTGCGCCATGCGCTGGTGGTGCGGCCCTCAGCCCCCTGCCCGAAGACCTACCCCAGGCCCGTGGGGCTACCGGCCAAGGCGCCCCTGGGCCAGCTCAGCTGACCTGCAGCCGGCTCCGCGCGTTCCCCCCCAGGCGCCCCCGCAACATCCGCAGCACATCGGGAATGCGCTCCGCCCAGGGACTCCCCTCCAGCACAGCGAGCAGGTCGGCCTCACTCACCGTTCCATCGAGGGCATCGGCGTTCTCCCCCGGGAACCAGTGCCCCCCGTGCCCGAGCAGGCGGTACCGATCGCTGCAGTAGCCCTCCATGTCCCAGGCCTCGAGCAGGTTGTGCAGCCAGAGCAGCACGGGCAGGTTGATGTGGCCCGGCGTCTGCTCCCAAGGGGGCAGGCCCTGCCGCCAGCTGGCCAGCCAGGGTGCCCCAAGGGCCTCCAGGCGGGCCTGCTCCAGCCGCTCCAGGATCGGCGGCAAAACGGTGGGGGCGTCCTCCAGGAGGGCGACGGCCTGCCGATGGAGCTCCAGATCCTGAGGGCAGGAGGCCCCCACGCTGAGGGTGTGCACGGCCGGGTGGCTCAGGCAGAAGAGATCGTTCACCACGATCGGATGGTGGGGTGCGCAGAGCTCCACCAGGCGCTCTGAAGGAGTATGGAGATGGCCGCCCTTGTCGGTGGGGCTGATCAGAAACACCCCCATGTCGTGGGCACGGGCGGCCTCCAGAGCCGGGCTGTTGTCCTGGCGGACGTAATACCAGTGGAGATTGATGTAAGCGAAGGCGTCGCTGGCGATCGCCTCCAGGATCACGGGCAGGGGGGCATGGGTGGAGAAGCCCACATGGCCGATGCGCCCATCCCCCTGCCAGCGGCGCACCACCTCGAGGCAGCCACCGGGCCGAAGGGTCTGCTCCAGCAGCTCGGCCGTATTGATCCCATGGAGGGAGAGCAGATCCACGCGCTCCACCGCCAGCCGCTCAAAGCTGATGGCCAGCTGGTCCTCGAAACGGGCCGGGTCGGGATCGGGACTCACCTTGGTCTGCAGAATCCGTTCCCCATCGGGCACCTGGGGCAGCAGCACGCCGAGCTGTCGCTCGGAGGTGCCGTATCCCCGGGCCGTTTCGATGTGATGGAACCCGGCCGCCACCGCAGAGCGCAGCAGCTCCTCAAGGCGGGCCTGGCTGTCGTTCTGGATGTCCCCTGCGGGCAGATCACTCCAGCTCTGCTGGAAGCGCATTCCCCCGAGGGAGAGCACCGGCATGGCCAGCCCCGTGCGACCGAAGCGACGGGTGGGCAGCATCAGGGGGCAGGAGATGGATGCCCCCCGGGAGCCCGGGGCAGGGTGCGCTTGATGCGGGCTGGGGAGGGCAGGCCCAAGGGCAAGAGGTCTTGGGCCTCTCGCTGCTCCTGCAGGGCGGGGATGCGCTCGTAGGGCACCCAGTGGATGCAATCCACCGGGCAGGTGTCGATGGCTTCCTGAATCCGTTCCGTGCTGTCGCCGTCCTGGCGCATCACCCGGGAGCGGCCCCAGTCCTGCTCCACCACAAAGGTGTTGGAGGCCACATGGGCGCAATAACGGCAGCCGATGCACACGGCCTCGTCCACCCAAACCGCCTGTTGCCGCAGCTGGCCACCGAGGAGGGGTTCCATCCCGCTGCGGGGTGGGGCGTGGTCCACGTCAACGGAAAAAGCAAGGGCCGGATCGACCGAGCCCCCCGGTAGCCCCACCCCCGGAGCTGTGGCTCCCAAGCCGCTCACGCCCAGCGGCTCACCACCAGCTCGATGGAGCCATCCAGATGGTTTGTTTGCTCCTGCACCTGGAACCCTTCCTGGCTACTGGCCGCGAGGATGGTGTGGAGGGCATAGCGTTGGTTGAGTTGGGCCAGGAAGCGCTCAACGGGCACGGATTGGCGCCAGAGGTCGAGATCCGCCACCAGCTCGTAGCAGCCGGTGTCGGGGTTGCGCAGGAAACCGATGTCAGCGCCGTTCTCCTGGGCAATGGCCAGGTCGCAGGTCACGGTCTGCCCCCGATAGCCCCGCACGGTTTGCGATCCCTCGCTGGGAGTGTGGCCCAGGTCGGAGAGGGCCTGCAGAAGGGAACCGCGATCCCGCAGTTCGGTCTTCACCGTGCTGAAGTGCGACATGGGTTGGACGAGAGAAGGGAGGGCTGGCGGTGGAGTCAGGCGGAGGGATGGTCCGTGAGTGATTGCTGAGCGGTCAACCGGTTGGACTGGAAGGCTTCGGATGTGCTGCGGCGCTGCTGCACCGAACCGATCTGAGCTTCGATGCGCTCGGTGAGCCCGAGGCAGCCTTCACCGGCCACACCCTCTACCACCTCTTCCACACGGCCATCGGGGCGTATGCGGAATCGGATGGTTTGCTGACCCATCCCTGGAATCCTTGAAGTGTTTGCGGATGCTAGCCGCGTTTTTCCCCCAGTGGGCCGCCGCTGGCAGCGCAAGGGGCCTCAACTGATCAGCCCCTCCTCCACCAGGGTCTGCAACCGCTCCAACACCTCCGGCCGCTCCAGCTGCTCCAGGGCCATGCGGGCCTCATCCCGCACGGCGGAATCCTCATCCAGCAGAAGACAGTGCAGCAGGGCCTCCACCACCTCCTGCTGGCGGGGCTCCACCAGATCGGGATAAAGCCGCCCGAGCGACCAGGCACTGTTGCTGCGAACGGCGGCTTCGCTGTCGATCCGCAGGGTCTGCAGCAGCTGGGCCGCCGCCGGATCGGCCTTGGCTGGGGCGGAGGCACTGGCATCGGCCAGGGAGCTGGCCGCCCAGAGCCGCACGGCTGCCACATCCACCTGCAGGGCCCGGATCAGGGGATTGAGCACGGGGGCCTCGGCGTAGTTGCTGAGGCTCCAGGCCACGGCCTTGCGCACATAGCCGTTGTCGTCCGTGGCGAGCAATCGCAGGAGGGGTTCAACCCCCAGGGGATGGGGGTTGCGGCCCAGGGCATACACCGCACTCATCCGCAGGATCGGGCATCCCTGCTCCAGCAGGGGCAGGAGCAGGGGCACCGCCCGGGGATCCCGGTGTTCACAGAAGATCCGCAAGCCCTGCATCACCTGCTCCCGTTCGCCCCGCAGCCAGGCCAGGCCCTGGTCACATTCCAGGGCCACATCCGCCGCCGTGGGTTCGCTGGGGTCGATCTCGTCGAGGGGATCGCCCAGGAGTTCAGCAGCAAGTTCCCGCGCCAACACATCCGGATCCAACGCCAGCTCCTGCTGGGTCTCCGGGAAGCGTTGGGGGAAGGGCTGGGGGTCCTCCGGCATCGGGCCTGCTCTGCGAAGCGATCCTAGGGGTGCCCCCACAACCCCCCTGCGTTCAGGAGAGGGGAGCCGGCGCCGCCATATCGCCCGGCAACCAGATCCGGGCACTCACAGCCACCAGGGCCAGGGCAAAGAGCAACACGATGGCCGCCGGGAGCAGTTTCGAGCGGAGAAACGACACACCAAGCTGGGCGAGGGAGTTCATTCTTGCGGCAAGAGCCCCCCGCCGTTGACGGGCAAGGCGCCACAACGCAGGATGACGTGCCAATGCCTGATGGTTCATGCCCCCAAGCCCCCCCCCGGCTCCCTGGCGGCGATTGCTGGCGGTGGGGGCTCAGGGGGTGGCCAGCGGCACCCCCTACATGGTGGGCACAAAGCTGCTGCAGGGGTGGCTCACGGCCAGCGGAGTGCCCCTGGGGCTGATCGGCCTGCTGGCCTATGCGGAGCTGCCCTACACCTTGAAGATGTTCTGGGCACCGGCCCTGGATCGGTGGCCCCTTCCCTGGCCCGATCGGCGCCGGGGCTGGCTGCTGCTGGTGCAGGTGATGCTGACGGGGGTGATCGGCGCCATGGCCTTCCTCCAGCCGAGCCGCTCCGCCGCCAGCCTGGTGGAGGTGGGAATCATGGCGCTCCTGCTGGCGGTGGTGAGCGCCACCCAGGACATCCTGGTGGATGCCTACCGCACCGACCTGCTGCCCCAGGAGGAACGGGGGGCGGGCGCGGCGGTGGCCAACCTGGGCTACCGGGCCGCCATGCTGGCCATCGGAGCCGGGGGGTTCATCCTGGCGGGCCGCCAGGGCTGGCCCCAGGCCTTTGCCGCCTCGGCCCTGCTCATGGCCCTGGTGCTGCCCTTCACCCTCACGGCGCCGAAGCTTCCAGACCTCAGCCAGAAGGTGACCAGCCTGCGCCAGGCCGTGATCGGCCCGGCCCGGGAGTTTCTGGCCCGCACCGGTGGCCCCCGCGCCGCCATGCTCCTGGCCCTGATCCTGCTCTACCGCTGGCCGGATGGGCTCCTCAACGTGATGGCCGTCCCCTTCCTGATCAAGCAGGGCTTCTCACCGGAGGTGGTGGGCTCCGTGCTGGCGGGCTGGGGCATCGCCGCCACCATCGCAGGCACGGTGCTGGGCGGGGTGCTCTTCGGCCGGCTCGGGCTCAACCGCTCCCTGTGGGTGTTTGCGATCGTGGGGGCCCTGGGCAATCTCTCCTACTGGGCCCTGGCCACCTTCCAGGGGGGCATGCCCTCCCTGCTGGGGGCCGTGGCTCTGGAAAACCTGGGTGGAGGGATGGTGGGTGCGGCCTTCGTGGCCCTGCTGATGAGCCTCTGCAATCCCCGGTTTTCCGCCACCCAGTACGCCCTGCTGTCGGGGGTCTATGCCCTGAGCCGCTCCATTCTCTCGGGCCAGGCGGGGTTTGTGGCGGAGGGGGTGGGCTGGAGCCCCTTTTTCCTGCTCACGGCGGCCTCCTCCCTGCCGGCCTTTCTGCTGATGACCCGCCTCACCCCCTGGAATGGGGAGGGCGTGCGGGGGGCCTACGACCCAGGGAAGGACGGCTGACCATGGCACGTCCCTCCCCAGAGGCCCGAGACGACCATCCCCTGGTCGAGATCGCCTCCGCCTTTGCCGGGGCCCACCCGGTGCAGGGGGTGAGCCCGCTGGGCAACGGCAACATCAAC
>JBIIHR010000096.1:0-5319 GCA_044235655.1 Cyanobium sp.
AGCCTCGGCACCGGTCAGGTGCAAACGGCCGAGCTCAGCGCCGCTTACCCCGGCACGGCCTGGGCTGCCCACGGCAACTACGGCGTGACCTACGCCCTCACGCTTCCGTTGCGCAACGACACCCCACACCTTCAGCGTTTGGCCCTGGCGATCGAATCGCCCCTCAAGAGCGATGCGCCCCAGGGGGGCTTGCGTTTCCGTGGAACTCCAGCGTCTGCCGGACCGGTGATGTTTCGCGGCACCGTCGAGGTGATCGGATTGGATGGGGTTCAGGGGCGTCCCTCTGGCAAGCAGGCCTTTCATCTGGTCCAACGGGCCGGGCAGGAGGGACCGCCCCTCGGCACCATCACCCTTGCCCCAGGGGCCGTCAGGCAGATTCAGCTGCGCCTCATCTATCCGGCGGACGCCACCCCGCCCCAGGTGCTCAGCCTCTTGCCCGCTGATGGCCCCGCACCATCCACACCTGCGCCGGCTGCCACCCCTGGCGCACCAGGGGCAGCTCGGCCAGGAGCACCAGGGCCTGGGGCTGTGAAACAATCGCCCGTTGGGCCGTTCTCTCCTGATCCGTGAGTGTGAGCAGTAAGCGCAGGGTGTTCCCTTTCACCCAGGTGGTGGGCCAGGAAGAGATGAAACTGGCCCTGTTGCTGAATGTGATCGATCCGCGCATCGGCGGCGTGATGATCATGGGCGATCGGGGCACGGGAAAGAGCACCACGATCCGGGCCCTGGCCGATCTCCTCCCGGAGATTCCCGTGGTGGTGGGAGATCCTTACAACAGCTCTGCTGCCGATCCCGATCTCCAGAGCGATGAGGTGCGGGAGCGGGCCCTCCAGGGTGAATCTCTTCCCACCGAACTGCGCCAGGTGCCCATGGTGGATCTTCCCCTGGGGGCCACGGAAGATCGCCTCTGCGGCACCATCGATATCGAAAAGGCCCTCAGCGAGGGCGTGCGCGCCTTTGAGCCCGGCCTGCTGGCCAAGGCCAATCGGGGTCTGCTGTACGTGGATGAGGTCAATCTTCTCGACGATCACCTGGTCGACGTGCTGCTGGATGCGGCCGCCTCTGGGTGGAACACCGTGGAGCGGGAGGGCATCTCCGTGCGCCATCCGGCCCGCTTTGTGCTCATCGGCTCCGGCAACCCGGAAGAGGGAGAGCTCCGCCCCCAGCTGCTCGATCGCTTCGGCATGAGTGTGGAGGTGCGCACGGTGCGCGACCCGGAGCTGAGGGTGCTGGTGGTGGATCAGCGCACGGCCTTTGATGCGGATCCGCTGGCCTTCCTGGCGGCTAGCGCCCCGGTTCAGGAGGCCCTGCAGGCCCGCGTGGTCGCGGCGCAGGAGCGGCTCCCCGCGGTAACGATCGACGACGACCTGCGCCTGCGCATTTCGGCCGTTTGCGGGGAGCTCGATGTGGATGGTCTGCGGGGTGACATCGTCACCAACCGGGCCGCCCGGGCTCTGGCGGCCTTTGAAGGGCGCGATGCCGTGGCCGACGAGGATGTGGCCCGGGTGGTGGCCTGCTGCCTGCGCCACCGCCTGCGGAAGGACCCCTTGGAAGCCATCGATTCCGGCGAACGGGTGGTGAAGGTGTTCTGCCAGGTGTTTGAGCGGCCCCTGCCCAGCGGAGAGGCCGACCGCCGAGCCTTTGAGCTGGCGCTGGCGAGCTGAGCACCCGGCTTAAAGCTGAAACCAGCCCGTCAGGGCCACGGCAAGGGCATCGGCGGCGTCATCGGGTCGGGGCGGATCCTCCAGATCCAGCTCCCGCATCACCGCAGCGAGCACCTCATCCTTTTCCGCATGGCCATGCCCTGCCAGGGCCAGCTTGATCTGCATCGGTGGATATTCCACCACCGGGATATGGAAGCGGGCGAGGGTCATCATCAACACGCCCCGGGCCTGCACCACGGAAATGGTGGTGCTGGAGCGATAGAAGAAAAACTTCTCCACTGCCGCTAGCTCCGGTTTCCAGCGGCGCAGCAACACCCGCAGGTCGGCGGCGATCTCCACCAGCCGCTGCCCTTCGCTGCGGTCGGCATCGGTGCGGATCAGGCCGCAGTCCAGCATGCGCTGCTGGCCCCGGCTGGGCCGCCCATTCGCACCCCTTTCCACCTCGACCACGCCATAACCCACGCGGGCCAGGCCAGGATCAAGGCCAAGGATGCGCATCGGGGCCGGGCGGGAACCGGCCCAGCGTGGACCATGGAGAGGGCGCTGTCGATGACCACCCATGCCGCAGAGATGACCCATGGAATTTTCAAAGGCCGAGCTGCGGCGCCATTTCCGCCAGCAGCGCCGGCAGGCCATGGCCCAGGCCCAGCCAGCCCTTCTCGCCGCCGCCGCCACGGTGGTGCCCCGCCTGATGGCGCCTCCGCTCCGGCTTGGCCTCTACTGGCCCATCGGCCATGAGCCCGATCTGCGCCCCCTTCCTCAACACCTCTCTGGCCCCTGGCGCCAGCACCTGGCCTTGCCCGCCATCCGCGGCGACCGGCTCCTCTATCTGCCATGGGAGCCCGGCGATCCCCTCGCCCCCGATGGGGTTGGAATTCCCGCCCCCCTGGGCGAGGCTGGCCTGGAGCCAGCGGCCCTGGGGCTGCTCCTGGTGCCTGCCCTGGCGGTGGAGTCCCGGGGGCTACGCCTGGGGTCCGGCGGCGGGTGGTACGACCGCCTCCGCAGGGACCCCGCCTGGCGGGCCGTGCCCGCCCTGGCCGTGCTCCCCTCCCTCTGTGTGACGCCTGCCCTGCCGCAGGATCCCTGGGATGTGCCCTTCACGGGTTGGTTGGATGAAACAGGTCTGCACGAGGCCACCGGTCGTGTTGCAACCTCTTAACGCTGGGCCCGACCACTCGCTCTTGCCGTTGGGATTTGCCAGGATCCAGGAAGTCCCTTTGTTTGTCTTGGCCCTCTCCCCTTCCCAGCGGCTGGTGTTCGCCCATCCCTCCACGAGCGTTGGCTCCCAGGGCACGGCGGCCGCCCAGGTGCTCGCTGCCGAACTGGAAGGGCGCCAGGGCAGCGGCGAAGCCCTCAGCCTGATGGTGAGCACCATCGCTTCGATGGTTCAGGCCGGCCGAAGCACCTCCAGCCGCTGGAATGCGGGTTGACAGCCCTGTCATCCTGACGTCTCTTCCTTCCATGGCACCGATGGTTGCTCTCCAGGCCCTTCGCATGCCCCTTCTCCTCGGCGGCTGCACTCTCGCGTTCCTCGGCACCCCCGTGGTCCATGCCCATGGGATTGAGAGCACCCTGGAGCGGTTGGGCCGTTCCACCCTTCGCAGCCCCTATCAGCTGGAAAGCAGGTTTTCGACCGGTCTTCCCGCCCGCGATGCGGCCGTGCGCATGGTGAGTCCCACCGGTGACACTTCCGTCGAGCTTGGCCACACCAATGGGGACGGCCAGCTCACCTTCACCTTGCCCTCCCAGGCCAGGGCCGATTGGGAGGTCCAGGTGGATGCGGGTCCCGGCCACCGCGACTATGTCGAGCTCCCCGGCACGGTCCCAGGCGCCCTCCACAGCCAGGCCGCTCCCTCCCCCCTCCTTTTCCTGCCACGCACGGCCAGCTCCCTCGGTGCCTTGGCCCTGCTGGGTGCCATGGCCGGCCTGCTGCTTCACCGCCCACGCCCATGAGTTCTCCCGCCTCCGGCAGCGGCAGTGCGGCCCTCGATCAGATGGTGGAGCGCCTGAGCAGCACCACCGATCCCAAGCGCCGCTACGAATACGTGCTCTGGCTCGGCAAGAAGCTCCAGCCTTTCCCGGATGCCCTCCGTCTAGACCCCTACAAGGTGCGGGGCTGTGTCTCCCAGGTGTATGTGGTGGGGGAACTGCAGGAAGGACGGCTCCACTGGCAGGGGGATTCCGATGCGGCCATCACCAAGGGTCTGCTGGCCCTTTTGATGCAGGGCATGGAGGGGCTGACGCCCGAGCAAGCCCTGGCCCTGGATCCTGGAGTCCTTGCCGCCACCGGCCTTCAGGCCAGCCTGACCCCCTCAAGGGCCAATGGATTCCTGAGCATTTTCCGCACCATGCAGTCCCAGGCCAGCCAGCTGGGGGCAACCTGAGCCTCGATCACCAGATCTGATCCACCCCATGGCCGATCGGCGAGGCCGTGCCCTTTCTAGGATGGGTGGTTTGCGGGATTCGGGCCCATGGCCATCGGCGTTGGCTTGCTGGGGCTAGGCACGGTGGGGGCGGGCGTCGCCGCCATCCTGGCTCGTCCGGAAGGGCGCCATCCCCTCGTGTCTGAATTGGCCCTGCGGCGGGTGGCCGTGCGCGATCCCGCTCGCCCCCGCTCCGTAGAGCTGGATCCTGCCCTGCTCTGCGCGGATCCAATGGCGGTGGTGGATGATCCTGCTGTGGAGATCGTGGTGGAGGTGATGGGGGGTCTGGAGCCCGCCCGCTCCCTGATCCTCCGCGCCATCGCCGCAGGCAAACCCGTGGTGACCGCCAACAAGGCGGTGATCGCCCGCCATGGGGAGGAGATCGCCGCCGCTGCCGCCCAGGGCGGGGTGTATGTGCTGATCGAGGCGGCGGTGGGGGGTGGCATTCCGATCATCGAGCCCTTGAAGCAGTCGCTCGGTGGCAACCGCATCCAGCGGGTGAGCGGGATCATCAATGGCACCACCAATTACATCCTCAGCCGCATGGCTGATGAGGGTGCTGCCTATGGCGCCGTGCTGGCCGATGCCCAGCGCCTGGGTTATGCCGAAGCCGATCCGGCCGCCGATGTGGAAGGGCATGACGCCGCCGACAAGATCGCGATCCTCGCCTCCCTGGCATTCGGTGGCCCGGTGGAGCGCTCGGCCATTGCCACCGAAGGCATCAACCGCCTGGAGGCCCGCGATGTGACCTACGCGGCCCAGCTGGGATATGTGGTGAAGCTGCTGGCGGTGGCGGAGCGGATGGATGGCCTGGTGGGGGCCGATGGCGCCCCCTCCGACGCCCTGCCCCTGGATGTGCGGGTGCATCCCACCCTGCTGCCCCGTCACCATCCTTTGGCGGGGGTTCACGGGGTGAACAACGCCATCCTCGTGGAGGGCGATCCGGTGGGGCAGGTGATGTTCTTCGGCCCAGGTGCGGGGGCGGGACCAACCGCCTCCGCCGTGGTGGCCGACATCCTCAACATCGCTGGCATCCGCCAGGTGGGGGGGACGGGCGCCGGTCTGGACCCCCTATTGGCGGCGGGAAGCTGGCGCCGATGCGCCCTGGTGGACGCTGGTTACAGCCGCCACCGCAACTATGTGCGCCTGCGCAGCAGGGACGAGGCGGGGGTGATCGGCAAGATCGGCACGGCCTTTGGGACGGCAGGGGTGTCGATCCAGTCGATCGTGCA
>JBIIHR010000097.1:0-5299 GCA_044235655.1 Cyanobium sp.
CTGAACGGACACAATCAGTGACCCCTTCAAAGGCGACCAATCGGTGACGGAAGGCCGTGTCAAGAGCGTGGCCTGGACTGGACAGCACCGGGCAACCAGACCAGCCAGGGCTCCAGGGCTGGAGAGATCGGGGCTGGAGGGACGTGGCCTCGTCTGTCGTCATTCCTGGATCGACGGGGAGGCGGGATGGATCCATTGGAGAGACCTTCCACCTCAAAAGTGGGCACAGGGGCCGCTGCTCTCTCTTCCATCGCCTCGCTGGAGAAGGGCTCGTCCAAAGCTGTGGCAGGGAGGGAGGGGGGATCAGAAAGGGTCTGGATGGGGCCGTCGTTCGGGCGGGGATCCTCAAGAGAGGGGGATAGCGGGGGGAAGGCAACCTCAAGGGGAGCAAACGCTTCATCCAACCCCACGGGAGCGGGTGGCAAAGGAGACGGAGAGGGAAGGGAAGGTGGCAACGGCGCGACGGCAGGCTGGGCCAGAAGGGGGAGCAACCAGGAACGAACATGTTCAACATCGCCCCCGAGCCCCTCGGCCCGATCGATGACGGTTTCGAGAGTGTGCATTCCATAACGATGCACACAACGCTCTGCCAGCTGCATGGCTCGGGAAGAATCCCGTTGCTGAATCGCCTCCACTAACGCCTCTTGCCAATCAGGCATGAGATGTTGGGGATCGGGCGGAGCTCCGCCGCCATCACCGGGCGAAGCACTTAAGGGTGATGCGTTCACTGCAACTTTCGATCGAGCAAGGGGCGCACAGCCAGAAAGAGGACCAAGGAAAGGGTCAAGAGGATGGCCAGGCAAGTGGTCCCCGTTAGGTCACCGTAAGGAGCCTGGAGAACCACTTGCGACAGAGCATTGGGGCCATTATATGCGGCACGAATGGGCTCAATCGCAAAGGTGAGGGGGTTCACAGAAGCCAGCCATGCCAACCAGCTGGGCATGAAGGAAAGGGGGGCTAATGCCGTGCTGGCAAAGAGGAGAGGCAGATTCACCACAAAGATCACAGCAATCATCTCGATATGACCCGGCAGGGCGAAGGCCAGACCAAGGCTGAGGGCGGTCACAGCAAACACCAACAGTGTCAGCGTGAGAAGCACAAGGAGAAAACCCAAGAATCCTGGCCATCCATAACCCAGCAACCCAGCAACCAGAACAATGGCAATGCTCTGAACAAGACTCAGAGAAAGGATATAAAGGACGGAGGCCAGCACAATCGAACTGCGCGAGCGCAGAGGGGCCACAAGAAGACGATTAAGAAAACCAAATTCCCGATCAAACATCACGGGTAAGCCCGCATTCAAAGCGGCGCTGAATGCGGTGAAAACAATCACGCCAGCCCCAAAGAAATGTCCATAACTCTCTGAACCCGGCAGGAGACCAGCCGGAGCTTTGGCAAACAAGGCACCAAACAAGAACAGCCAGATGAGGGGTTGAAGCACCCCAGCGACCAGGGTGGATGGGCGCCGAAGCAATTGCACAAACAACCGCCGGGTCAAGGCCAGGGTTTCCTGGATCACCTCAGCAAGGGCGGAGGGTGGGGCCGTATCGGAAGGCAGAGGGCTCAACATTGGGGAAGCGCTCGTCATGAAGGGGGGAGGCTGGGGCAGGATCGTGAGGGGGTTCGGGGGATATGGATGCGGTGCCGTCAGCGCATCTGCTTCTTTCGTTCCTCCTTGGCATCCCTCTGGCCCATCACAGCCAGTTCCGCATCCATCAGCGTGCGTCCTGTGGCTTGGAGATACACATCATCCAGGCTGGGCCGGCTGAGCGCGAGGGAAAAGACTGGGAGATCGGCCGCTCTCATTCGGGAACGGATGACTTCCGTGACGCCCTCATCTTCCACAACCAGATTGAGGGAATGGCCCTGGGAGCGATTCGCCACCACCTGCCTCACGCCAGGACAGGCTTCGAGGAGATCTCTCACACGGGTGCACTCCTCCTCATCGCTGAACTCCCTCACCCGGAGCGTGACGCGATCCCCTCCCAGGGACTGCTTGAGGTGCTGAGGAGTGCCTTCCGCCAGGACACGTCCGGCTTCGATGATGGCCAGGCGGTCGGCCAGGGCATCAACTTCCTCCAGGTAGTGACTGCTCAGCACGATGGTGGTGCCGGAATCGCGGAGCTGCCGCAGCACCTGCCAGATGGCATTTCGGCTTTCCAGATCCAGTCCAACGGTGGGCTCATCCAGCACCAGCACGGCAGGGCGATGGATCAGCCCAGCCGCCAGATCGAGCCTGCGGCGCATGCCACCGGAATAGGTCCCACAGCGACGATCGATCCACTCCTCCATCGACAGGAGGGAGATCACTTCCTGGAGGCGTGATGCGGTCTGCGATGGGCGCAGATGATAAAGATCGGCCTGCAACTGAAGCAGCTCGCGACCCGTCAGAATTTTATCGATCGCCACGTCCTGAGCCACGTACCCCAGCAAGCGACGCACGGCCCGTGGATCGGCGAGGGCATCATGCCCTGCAACCCTCACCTCTCCCGAATCGGGCTCCAGGAGAGTGCAGAGAATACGGATGGCCGTGGTCTTGCCGGCACCATTGGGGCCGAGAACCCCATAGAGGCAGCCTGATGGCACCTGCAGGGAGAGGTCATCGAGAGCCTCAACAGGGGCTGTTTTGCGATCGCCACCGAAGCGCTTCTTGAGGTGGTGGAGCTCAATCAAGCCGAGCTTCTCCAACGGTTTTACGGCTTTCGCAATCTAGGCAGAGCCAGGCGTGGGGAGGTGGAGGAGAACCGCCATGGCCCCCATGGTGACCTGGGAGGCCTGGGGGGTGCGAGCCAGCAACAGAAGGAGACAAATCCCGAAGAGGTAGAAGATCGACCACCGGAAAAGGTTGCGAGCGCAGACCGGGTCCGCAGGCTCTTGGCGCAAACGATCGGTGAGCTGCAAAAGACGAGCGTTGAAGGGCAAGACCAGGAGCCCGTAAAGCCAGCCACCGCTGGGAAGGGCCACGATCCCCAGCAGGCTGAGGAATGCGGTCAGCGCGCTGTAGCGGGCAATGGCGTTAGCGGTGTGAACCACCCCATGCACCACCGGCAACATGGGGATGCCGGCGGCCCTGTAATCCTCCCGCAGGAGAAGGGAAAGGGCCCAGAAGTGGGCTGGGGTCCAGACCAACACAAGGGAAAAGAGCCACCAGCAAGGCCAGCCGCCAAGGGAGCCTGCGGCTGCAGCGCCCACAAGGGGTGGGATGGCCCCGGCAACGCCTCCGATCACGATGTTGAGGGAGGTTCGCGGTTTCAGCAGGGCGGTGTAAAGGAGGACGTAGCTGCAAAGGCCCAGCAGAGCAAGAGCTGCGGCCATGGGATTCACGCCCCACACCAGAACCAGGACGGCTCCGAGGGTCAGGGCGATGGCGAGGGCAAAGGCCTGTCGTTGGGCCAGACGCCCCGAAGGAATCGCCCGTTTGCTGGTGCGGAGCATGCGGCGATCCAGCTCCTCCTCCCAAAGGCAATTGAGAACCCCTGCCCCCGCGGAAGCCATGGCTCCACCCACCAGGGTGCAGGTGAGGCGAAGGGGATCGAGGGGCCAACCCGCGGAAAGGGCCATCCCGCCCACGGTGGTCGCCAGCAAAAGGGGGATCAAACGGGGCTTGGCCACTTCCAGCCAAGCGGGCAGGCGGGTGGAGCGGGGGATGGTGGTACTAGCCACAACTCACCTCCATCGGTGAGGAAGCAGGACGCCAAGCGCGAAGGGTGCGGCCACAAAGGGCACCGAGATGAGCCATGAGAAGAGCAGCGACCAATTGGTGGGCAATGGTCAGGGAAGGAAGATGCAACTGGGCCCGAAGAGTGAGAACTCCCAAGGTGACCTGAAAAGCGACCAAGGCGGCAGCAGAAAGAGCGAGGGCCCGGATCGGGACATCAGAGCGGATCAGGAGAACTGCGCTGACGGCGAGAGCGAGGACAGAAAGGCTGGCAGCCCCCGCAAATTGGCGATGCCGCAGAACCCATTCACACAGTTCGCCAGACGTAAAACATTGATCCACAGCCCACTGGCTGGCCATGGAGGCCCCAATGACGCATTGGGTCAACACCAGAGCTGTACTGATCACGGGCAAGGGAAGCCACCAGTGGGGAAGGGGAGCTGAAGGCTCTTCCCGGGCAAGGCCCTGATCCAGGGCACTGACGACAAGGACAAGAAGAAGGGCCGTGGCCAGGTGGGCCGTGACGGTGGAGGAGGCGAGAAGCCCCGTCACCGTGAGGGCGCCAAGAATCCCCTGGAAAACCACCAATCCGAGGGCCAGGCAAGAAACCCAAGGAAGCCAAACCGGAAGTTTGCGCCGTCCCCAGAGACTCAGCGCCAATAAGGAAAGAAGGGCAAGCCCCACAAGGAAAGCGTCCAAGCGATGGAACCACTCCAGAAAGACCTGCATGTTCATCTGCCTTCCGGGCAGAAATGCCCCATAACAGAGAGGCCAGTCCGGGCATGCGAGGCCAGCCTCCATGACTCGGGTGGCGCCCCCGATCACCACAAGGGCCACAAGGGCGATCACCAGGTGGGTGGTGAGCATCCGCAGGGCGGACCGCAGAGACAAGCGAATCAATGTCGTGGAGCGCTAATGGTAACGGGATTTTTCAGATCAGGGATTCCAAACATCCCCGGAAGGTTTGTAACAATTGGCGCCAAATGGCACTGCTGCTACAAAAGGACCCACGTCACCAGAGCACTTTTCATAGGATGTTTTGGTGCTTACCTACCCCGCCCTGCGCTCCCTCCTTATCTTGGATTGCGCACCAATGGACTCTGTCCCTTCCTCTAGAAGGTCATGGCAATTCCCACCTCTCTGATCACCTTCCTGGTGGGCATGGTTCTCGTGCTCGCCGGCCTCTGGCTCGGCCAAAATGTTTCCCTTTTGCCGCCAGCAGCAAGCCTGAATGCCCCGGTCTACGACGAACTTTTTAAGGTTCTCTTCATCATCGGAGCCATCCTCTTTCTTGGCATCGTTGGCCTTCTCCTTTTCAGCTTGATTCGCTTCCGAAGAAAGCCAGGCGACAACAGTGATGGCGAAGCAATTGAAGGCAATCTCCCTCTGGAAATTGTATGGACAGCCATTCCAGCCATCGTTGTTTTGTTTATAGGGATTTACAGCTACGACATTTATGAACGCATGGGGGGGATGACCCCTCTCAATGATCACAGCGCCATGGCCCATGCCCAGTCCATGCCAGAGATGGGGGGCTTGCAACCGGCATCTGTTTCGCCTGCCGGCGACCCGAACAATTCAGCATCGCAGGTTTGGGGAGGAATTGGACCAGCCTCAGGCGAAGATGCCCTCATTGTTGAT
>JBIIHR010000098.1:0-5293 GCA_044235655.1 Cyanobium sp.
CGCTCCGGTTCCCTCCAGGAGGCGCCTCGCCACATCGCCAAGAGAAGGGGAGGCATCTAGCCAGGTGGCCTTGCCCGCAGCATGGTCTCGCAGGGCTGCCAGCCCCTCGAAATGATCCACTGCATGCGCGTTTCGCAGCAGCCCCAGCATGCCCAGGGCCTGGTCGAGGGCCGCCATCAACCCCGTGCTGCTGAGGTCGTTGGTGGAGACGAAGCCATCGTGGCGGCCAGAAAAGACGCGCACACCGGCCCCCATCCCAAAGGAGGGAGACACGTTGGTGATCACCTCCTGCTCGGCCAACACCCCGAGGTGGTCACTCCGTTCAAGAAAGACCTCCACCAGGTCTGCTCCGGCGGCACGACCGGCAGCAAGCAGGGGATCCAGCCGGGAACGCCAGGCCGCATCCTGGAAATCACCTGGGGCCCCAGGTGAGGCCTCGGAACCTTGGGGCCCTGGGATGAGAGAGGTGGAAGCAACCAAAGGGCAGCGGGCAAGAGGAAAGGGAGCCCCACATCCAGGTTGAGGGGGCAAGGTGAGGGAAGCCTCAGCTCAGCGAACAGCCGGCTGATATTGATGGCTGGGAATCGGGGCCATCAGGAACAACCGGGCCATTTGCACAGCGTTTCCAGCCCAGTGGGGAAGCTTGCGCAACACCCGCACCGGAGCAGGAGCAGGGCTGGCGTCGAGGGCGGAGAGGGCCGAATTGTGGGTCACCATCGTCTCCAGACCATCCCAGAAGGCGGGCGACTCCACATTCAGGACGACGGGGAAAACCCGCGCGGAGGTTTCGTTGGTCTTGGTGATCACGGTGCGGTCGTAGCTGCGGGCATCCAGGCCCAGGGCCTCATAGAACTCCTTGCGCGCCACATCCCGCACGTACATGGTGGCGAACACCGCCAGCAGGAAGAATCGGCACCAGAGGCGGGATCGCCACCCATTCACGGTGCTAGGCACCGCTTTCATCAACGCATCAAAGAAGTCACCATGACGATTTTCGTCCTGGCACCAGTTTTCGAAGAAATTGAAAATAGGGAAGATCTTGCTCTCTGGATGCTTCTCCAGGTGGCGATAGATCGTAATGTAGCGCCAATAGCCAATCTTTTCGGAGAGATAGGTGGCGTAGAAAATATGAGCCGGGCTGAATTTGGTGTAGGCCTTGTGGGCTGTCAGGAAGCCGAGGTCTAGCTGAAGGCCGAAATCCGCCATCGATTTATTTAGAAATCCCGCATGGCGAGCTTCATCACGTGCCATGTGGGCAAAGCATTCAGCCAAAAGAGGATTTTTCTCCTTGATCCTGCGGCTGAGCTCTTTGTAGAGCAGAAATCCCGAAAACTCAGAGGTGCAACTCTGCTCCAGAAATTCAACAAACACCTTGCGGGTTTCCGGATCAAGCTTGTCGGCCGCACCTTCAAACTCCCCATCTCGCACAAAGTGGTGGCGGTTGTAATCTTTCCGAAATTCCTCACAAATTGCTTTCAACTCCTCCTCGTTCGGGCGAAGATCCATCGCCGCCATCGCGTCAAAGTCGGTGGTGTAGAAGCGAGGGGTAAGAATCGTATCCTTCGCCGGATCCTTGATGGCAGGCGCGTCAGGGGAGCCGACGGCCTGGGGGGAGGCAGTGGTGGCTGGAGCAGACACAGGGGGAACCATCGCGGGCAGGCGAGTGCGGTGAAGTCATCGTAAGGGCCACCCTGCCATCGCTGCAGCCTGTGTAAAGGCCCCTGGTGGAAAGGCCCCTTAATTCGGACCCAGCCACTTCTGCCCGTTGAGGCGCTGCACCAGGCGCGATACCAACAACGACAAGGTCATTTTCTTCTCATCGATCAGAAACGACTCCAGCAGGCTTGGCTGGGCTCCTGCCTCTGCGAGGGCAATCATCTTGGAAGCCTCCAGCTCAGGAGAAGTGAAACAGAGCCAGAACCTGCGACCTTTCGGTAACACGCCCTTCACCATCCAACAGGGCACCCCCACCACGGGCATGGGACCCTCCTCAAAGCTGAGCTCCGGAGCCGAGCCCCCATAGGCCTCGCATTCCTTGACCAGGGCGGGCAGAAAATCCTGGGGGATGTAGGCCGCGAAGGGCTTGTCCTCCAGAGCGGGGGCCTTGGCCTTGGGTGCGGCCTTGGTGGCCGCCTCGGACGGAGGCGACTGGGGGGCTGGGGTCGAACTCTCTCCGGAGGCCTCTTTGCCAGACCCTGCCTTGGCTGGGGTGGGCTTGGGTTTGGCACTGTCTGGGGTGGCGCTGTCTGTCACCGCTTCGGGCTCCCGTCTTGGTGCGTGACTTTAGGCAAGATGCAATCCCCTCAGGGCCATCCAGCCCTTCACCAATCATCCCCAGGGGCCTCTCGCCCCCAGTCATCCTCCACCCCCACGGCGACAGGTTCCCTGTCGCGCTGCGGGTGTGCCCAGCCCTCGACGCCCTGCGCCACTCCCCTTTCCTCCCCCGAGACGGAGGGCCTGCGCAGGATCCGGAAGGGCGCATCCAGAGTGGGCGCGGGCTCCCCGGGCGCCCGGGGTGGAGCCACAACTGGAATCGGGGCCCTCTCTCGCCAGGCCCCACCCCCTCGCCCACCCTCAGACTCCAGGCCTTCCCATGGCTCCTGAGATCCGTCGTCCCTTGTGAAGCGATCGTCTGACCGTTCCTCCCAGGCGCCCTCCGCCCAGGCGCGGGAGGAACGGGGGGTGGTGACCCGCCGGCGCCCCTTGGGTCTCGCGCCTTGCCCCCGACCGAGGGCCAGGGCAGTGCCCGCCCCACTGAGGGCAGCACCGCCGAGGGCCGCCCCCCCCAGCCAGAGTCCGAGTGGGGCCTGGGGGGTGGTCCAGGTCAGCACCCGAAAGGCCAGCTGGGGGCGTGGATTCAGGGCTGCCACCAGCAATACCGCCAGGAGGGGAGACAGGAGGGGGACCACCAGCAGGCGACGTGCTGTCATGGCCGCAAGGACACCGGCCCTTGCCAGCGATGCAGAGAGCCCAGCTCTAGACCAAGGCTGTCCAACATACGAATCACCAGGAAATCCACCATCTCCTCAATGGAGGCAGGCTGGTGGTACCAGGCCGGCACGGGGGGGGCAATGCGGGCCCCCGCCTCCGCCAGGGTGGTGAGATTGCGCAAGTGGATGAGGTTCCACGGCAATTCCCTGGGGGCGATCACCAGGGGCCACCCCTCCTTGAGGTGCACATCGGCGGCCCGTTCAATCAGATCCAGGGCCACCCCTGAAGCAATGCGTCCCACGGTGCCCATGCTGGCGGGCAGGATCACCATCCCGGCCGTGCGATAGCTGCCACTGGCGATGGGGGCAGCCTGATCATTCCAGCGATGGCAGCGCAACACACCACGATCACACCCAGTTCGCTCGCGCCAGAACGCCTCCTGAGCCGTGGGGTCATAGGGAACCAACACCCCCAACTCCGCTCGCCAAACGGCCATGGCGCCCCGGCTAGTCACCACATCCACGGTCAGACCGGCCTGGAGGAGGAGATCCAGAGCTCGCTGGGCCAGAGGTTGGGCGGAGGCTCCGGACATCGCCAGCACGATGGGAAGCGATGGGAGAGGGGAGGTCATGCCGATCAGAGGGTGCCCTGCCCCTCCGTTCCATCTGCCTGCCCCCCTTCGCCCGTCTCGTCAACAGGGACCTCCCCGGGCAGCACCACGGAGAGGTCGATCTGGTGGCGCAACACATCCACCTTCTCGATGAACACCTGCACCAGATCTCCCACCATGAACGTGCGCCGTCCCTTACGGCCCACCAGCTGATTCTGGCGCGATCGGTATTCGTACCAGTCGTCCTTGAGGGAGCTCACATGCACCAGCCCCTCCACCATGGAGGGCGGCACTTCGACGAAAAAGCCATAGCTCTGCACACCGCTGATCACACCCTCTAGGGTCTGACCCACCAGGGGCTGGGCAAAGCGGGCCTGGGCCATGGCCAGGCGATCCGCGTGAAACTCAGCCAGAGCTTGTCGGCGACCATTGAGACGCAGCACCAGTCCATGGCGCAGGCTCTCCTCAAATGGGGCCAGCTGGGCCGGGGTGAGCAGGGGCCAGTCAATGGCGCCATGGGAAGCGTCTGAGGCCAGATCCACACTTGTTTTGTGGCGCACCGTGGGCCTGTCCTTGCCCTCCAGCAGCAGGGTGACGAGCAGATGTTGGTTGAAGAGATCCCCATAGTGCAGGCTGGGGCAGGTCCAGGGAGCGACGGCAATCGGATCGCCGGCCAGGGCATTCGCCCCGGGCTGGTCACTGAGCTGGGTGATCTCCAAGCTGTCACGAATCTGCTGCTGCCACACCCGACTGCGGTCGGTACGGGCAAAAGCCGCGGCCAGCTCAGCAGCGCTGGCATTCCCTTCACTGCTGAGCTCCAGGGGGATTTCCAGGGCCAGGGCTGCCTTGGCGACTTCGTTGATGGCCGAGGGATCAGGGGCCGGGTTGACCGCATAGATGGCGGGCAACCCAAAGGCCGCCAGGTGGTGACCCAGGGCGCGATGGGCGACCAGAAGGCTCTCTCGCAGCAAAGCAGCCGGGTGGGCATCGGGCAGGGTCACCAACCAACCGGCCCGGCCGGCATCCGGGCCCGGACGCCCCCCATCCCCGAGGGCCTCCAGGGGGGGAATGGGCACATCCAGTTCGATCGATCCTGCCGCCAGGCGACGTTGTCGCAGCAGGGCCACCACACCCACCAACTGCTCGATGAGCTCAAGGTGGGCCTTGTGGGGCTTGAGGGCGGCAGGAAGGGTGCGGGCCTTGGGCTTTCGCTCCGCCAGAGCCTCGAGGGCGGCGCCATCCACCGTGGCAAGGGGACAGATCCGGCTCAATTGAAACCGGTAGTGCTCCAATTCTCCTTCAGGCCCGAGGTCGAGGGCCACGGAGAGGGCGGCCTGCTCCACCCCCGCGGAAAACGCGGAAGCTTTCGCCAGGCTTGGCGGCAGGAGCGGACGCCACTGCCGCCCGAGAGGGACCGCTTCTCCCTGATCCCGAATCCAGGAGTCCACCGTGGTGGCCATGCCGAGCCGTTCGGCAATCGCCGGAACATGGACCCACAGGCGCCAGCCCTCCCCTTCCCTTGCCTCCAGGGACAGGGCAGGGAGCATGGGCGCGTCGCTGGCCCGCCAGGGCTGCACCAGGAGGGTGGGGAGATCGGTGAGGTCCTGGCGGCCCTTCTCCGCAGGAGCCTTGACGGTCAGCCGGGGCGTGGAGCCAGGGTCCTGGAGCAGCTGGTGTTTGACGAGCAGCAGTTCCAGATCCGCATCGTCTCCTCCTTCCACGGGCAAACTGCGAGCCACATGACCCTGGGGA
>JBIIHR010000099.1:0-5291 GCA_044235655.1 Cyanobium sp.
TGGGAGGCATCGAGAATGCGCTGGTCACCCGTGTAGCTGTGGGTGGTGGTCATCGTGCCCTTGACGATGCCGAAGTTCTGATCGAGCACCTTGACCAGCGGCGCCATGCAGTTGGTGGTGCAACTGGCATTGCTGAGGATGTCCCAGTCTTCGTGGCGGTACTGATCCGCATTCACGCCCACCACAAAGGTGCCCACACGCTCTCCCTTGCCGGGAGCCGTGAGGATGACTTTCTTGGCGCCAGCCTCGAAGTGCTTGCTGGCCCCGACGTCATCATTGAAAACACCCGTGGATTCGATCACCAGATCCACACCCCAATCCTTCCAGGGCAGATTGGCTGGATTGCGGTCGTAGAACACCTTGATCTCTTTCCCATTCACGCTGATGGAGTTATCCGTGTAGGTGACATCCACTCCCCGCAGGGGACCCAGCATGGAGTCGTATTTGAGCAGGTGAGCGTTAGTGGAGGTGTCTCCAGAACCATTAAGACCAACAATTTCAAGGTTGGTGTTGGCTCCCCGACTTAGCCAGCAACGCATGAAATTGCGACCAATTCGGCCAAATCCATTGATCGCAACGCGCAAAGCCATGGCAGGGGAAGCGGCGAGAACCGCTCGGCAAAGGGATTTCGGCTGCCGATCATACAGAAATCAGGTTCTCCCCTTCCCCGTTACCAGGGGGCTGGCACCCGGGCGGGGGACGATGCGAAGCAACTCGTAAAACACCAGGGGGAGCACGCCGGAGCGTTTCGCCCTATTTTCGGCTGAATCTCGGTGAAACTCTTGGACCTTGTGCTCGATCGCGATCAGCCCCTCCACTTCGTTGGGGTTGGTGGCATCGGCATGTCAGCCCTGGCCGGAATCCTTGTGGAGCGTGGCTTTGCCGTCAGCGGCTCGGACCCCAAGCCCTCGGCGGTGCTCAGCCGGCTGGCCGATCGGGGGGTGAGGGTGTTCCAGGAGCAGAGCGGCACCACCATCCACAGCCTGCTGGGGAATGGGAGCCAGCCCCCCTTGGTGGTGCTGAGCTCAGCGGTGCGGGACACCAATGAGGAGGTGGCGGAAGCACGCCGCCAGGGGCTGGGTCTCTGTCATCGCTCCGACGTGCTGGCCGCCCTGATCAACAATCAACCCTCCATCGCTGTGGCCGGAAGCCACGGGAAAACCACCACCAGCACCTTGATCGCCACCCTGTTGGAGGCAACGGGTCAAGACCCCACAGCGGTCATCGGCGGCATCGTGCCTGCCTTCGGCAGCAATGGTCGCCAGGGCTCGGGTCGCCTCCTGGTGGCCGAAGCGGACGAATCCGACGGCTCCCTGGTGAAATTCAGCCCAACCCTGGCGCTCCTCACCAACATCGAGCTGGATCACACCGACCATTACCCCAACCTGCAGACGCTGATCGACACGCTCAAACGCTTCAGCGATGGCAGCGGCGCCCTGCTGGCCAACCGGGACTGCCCCATCCTCCGGGAGTACTTCCAGGCGGATGCCTGGTGGTCGATCCAGGACCCCGACCATGCCGACTACGCCGCCCTGGCCCTTCAGGAACGGGGTGACGGCACCACGGCCGCCTACTACGAACGGGGCGAGCAGATCGGCACCCTGGAGGTCCCCCTCCCGGGACGCCACAACCTCAGCAATGTCACCGCCGCTCTGGCGGCCTGCCGGCGGGAAGGGGTGCCCTTCGCCGACCTGCGCCGGGCCATCGGCAACCTCAAGGCCCCTGGTCGACGCTTTGACTGCCGGGGGATGTGGCATCAGCGGATCGTGGTGGACGACTACGCCCATCACCCCAGCGAAGTGGCCGCCACCCTGGCCATGGCCCGCCTGATGGTGGAGAGCGGTCGCAGCCCCCTGCCGTCCCAGCCCCAACGTTTGCTCGCGGTGTTTCAACCCCACCGCTACAGCCGCACCGCCCAGTTCCTGAACGAATTTGCCGAGGCCCTGGCCCTGGCGGACACCGTGATCGTGGCTCCGCTGTACAGCGCGGGGGAGGCCCCGATTGAGGGCGTCTCCAGCGAGGCCCTGGCTGCCGCCGTAAAGGCCATCGCCCCCTCGATGCCCGTGCGAGCCGCGGCCAACCTGGACCAGTTAACGGACCAGGTGGCCGCCTGCAGCGAACCGGGAGATCTGGTTCTGGCCATGGGGGCCGGGGATGTGAACAGCCTCTGGGAGCGCCTCAGCACCCACGGCGACCCGGGGCGCCCAGCGGCCCTGGTGCTGTGAGCGGAGCGCCATGAGAGTCCCCCCAGGCGCCGTCAGGCAGGGGATGCCCCTGCGGGACTTCACCACCTGGCGGGTGGGCGGTCCGGCCGAGTGGTTTGGCGAACCCGGCAGCTCAGAAGAGTTGATCCAGCAGGCCTCCTGGGCCATCAGCGAGGGCCTGCCCTTTCGCTGCATCGGTGCCGGCTCCAACCTGCTCATCGCCGATGGGGGGCTCCCCGGCCTCACCCTCTGCAGCCGAAGGCTTCAGGGCAGCGTGCTGGAGGCCGGCGAGGGGTGGGTGGAGGCGGAGGCCGGGGAGCCCATCCCCACCCTGGCTCGCAAGGTGGCGCGGAGCGGCCTCAGTGGCCTGGAGTGGAGCGTGGGGATCCCCGGCACCGTGGGGGGGGCTGTGGTCATGAATGCGGGGGCCCAGGGGGGCTGCACCGCAGAGTGGCTGCATTCCGTACGGGTGATCGACCCGGCCCGGCCCGGCGATCCCTTCACCCTTCTGGCCAGCGAGCTCGATTTCGCTTATCGCCACAGCCGCCTGCAGGAGGAGCCCCTGCTGGTGCTGTCCGCCCGGTTCCGGCTGGAGCCAGGCCACGAGCCCGCCGCGATCACCGCGCGCACCAGCGCCAATCTGCACAGCCGCACCAGCACCCAGCCCTACCAGCAGCCCAGCTGTGGCAGCGTGTTTCGCAACCCCGAGCCCCAGAAGGCCGGGCGCCTGATCGAGGGACTGGGACTCAAGGGGCTGCAGGTGGGTGACGCCCAGGTATCCCCCCTGCACGCCAACTTCATTGTGAACCTGGGGGCGGCCACCGCCATCGACATCGACCGGTTGATCGGGATGGTGCAGGAAAGCGTCTGGAACGCCCACGCCATCCCCCTGCATCCGGAGGTGAAACGTCTTGGCTTCGAGGTGGGAGCCGAGGGAGGGTCGTGAGGGACCTACCCTGAACCTGAATTTTGTTCCCCTCCTGGTGCCATGGCTGGCTTTGGACTTCCCAACTTCGGTCAGCTGACCGAAGCTTTCCGCAAGGCTCAGCAGATTCAGCAGGACGCCCAGAAACTGCAGGAAGAGCTCGATGCCATGGAACTGGAGGGTCGGAGCGAAGATGGCCGTGCCAGCGTGTGGCTTTCGGGCAACCAGCTGCCCCTGAAGGTTCAGGTGGATCCCTCCCTGTTGGGGGAAGGTCAGAGCGCGGTCGAGGGCGCGGTGTTTGAAGCCCTCAAGGCGGCCTACGACCTCTCCACCAACACCATGCGGGAGCGGATGGACACCCTCACCGGAGGCCTGGAACTCAATCTTCCAGGCCTGGGGGGCTGATTTCCCCCTGGCGCTGGAGCTGGCGACGGCGTCGGGACGCCTGGCGCAAGGCCGTTTCTCCGGAACGGCCCGATCCCGATGGGGGTGCGCCCGTTTCCACTTCGGCCAGACATTGGCGGTAGAGGGCATGGCGGGGCCAGCCATCCCCGATGGCGCAGCCTGATTCGCCGCTATGCCGGCAATCGGTAAAACGGCAGGGCTGATGGGCCAGGGCCCGCAACTCCGGAAAGCAGCGCACCAGCTCCGAAGGGGTGGAAGGCAGGGCGGGGCGGTTGAAGCCAGGGGTGTCGGCCAGGAGGGCATCGGGGTGGCCCGGGAGCGACACCAGCTCCACATGGCGGGTGGTGTGCCGGCCCCGCTGCAGGCGGCCGGAGACAGGAGCCACCCTGAGGGCCAGCCCAGGCACCAGGGCATTCAGCAAGCTGCTCTTGCCCACTCCTGAGGGACCACAGAGCACGGAGATCCCTGGCCGGGCCAGGTGCTGGGCCAGGGCCTCCAGACCCAACCCCGTCTGGGTGGACACGGGGAGAGGGGCGTATCCCCAGGCCGCGAGACGCTCACACCAGGCCTCGAGCCATTCCGACGGGAGCCCATCCGCCTTGGAGAGCACGAGTTCCACGGGCAGGTCGAGATGTTCCGCACTCACCAGAAACCGGGTGATCTGCATGGGGTCGGGCTCCGGTTCCTTGAGCGACACCACCACCACCACCCGGCCCACATTGGCCACCGCTGGCCGGGGGAGAAGGTTGGTGCGGGGGCCACGGCAAGCCACAGCCCCCCGCCGTTGCACCCAATCGATGCTTTCCACCTCCACCCAGTCGCCCACGCAGATCCCCAGGCCCCCTTTGGCCAGACGGGCCCGGGCCGTGCAGAGAAGGTGATCCTGACCCTCAGGACCAGGAGAGGCCAGGTGCACGCGGCAAAAGTTGGCCTCCACGGCCACCACACGGCCCGGTTCACCCACCGCGCTGAATGAGCAGACGCACCGAGGATCCCTCCGCCGACCCCTCGCCGGCAGGCAGGGGAAGGGCCGGACCGACCTGGTGACCCTCCCCCCGCAGGCTCTCGGCCACCATCGCTTCAGGCTCTCCCGCATCGAGGTCGACCTGGAGCCAGCTCCCCACCGGGAGGCGTTCGAGCGCCAGGCGGCTGCGCACGTAGTTGAGGGGGCAGGGCGTGCCCCTCAGGTCGAGGCAGGCATCCGGAGAGGGGCTGCTCATCCCCCGCCGAAGAGCCCCCCGAAGAGCCCGCTCTTGTGCTGCCCCTTGCGGCTGTGGTGGCCGGCCAACTGCTCGAGGAGTTCCCGCTCATCCCCGGAGAGCTTGGTAGGCAACTGGACTTTCACCGTGAAGTCGTGGTTGCCCCGGGCCACGGGGTTGCCAAGCTTGGGAACCCCCTTGCCCTTGAGGGTGAGCACGGCCCCCGGTTGGGTGCCGGCTGGAATCTCCAGCTTCTCGGTGCCATCCACGGTTTCCACCTCCACCGTGTCGCCCAGGATGGCCTGCAGATAGCTGAGGGGAAGCTCGGACGAGATGGTGATCCCCTCGCGCCGCAACTGGGGATGGGATTTGACATTCAGCACCACGTAGAGGTCGCCGGGGCCGCCCCCCCGCTGGCCCGCATTGCCCTCTCCTGGAACCCGGAGTCGGGTGCCGCTGTCCACCCCGCCGGGAATCTTGATGCGTTGCTTCTTCGTCACCTCCTGCACCCCCTGTCCCTGGCAGGCCGTGCAGGGATCGGCGATCATCTGGCCCGAT
>JBIIHR010000100.1:0-5290 GCA_044235655.1 Cyanobium sp.
CCGCCACCCAGCTGGCCGCCAAGGGGGCCCGAACCCTCGTTCTAGAGCGCTACCTCATCCCGGGGGGAAGTGGGGGCAGCTTCAAACGAGCGGGCTACACCTTTGATGTGGGGGCCTCCATGATCTTTGGCTTTGGGGAGAAGGGGCACACCAACCTGCTCACCCGGGCCCTGGCCGGTGTGGGACAGCACTGCGACACGGTTCCCGACCCTGTGCAGCTGGCCTACCACCTCCCCGGCGGGCTGGAGGTGGCGGTCGACCGGGACTACGAGCACTTCATCTCCGACCTCACCGCCCTCTTCCCCCACGAGGCCAAGGGCATTCGAGCCTTCTACGACACCTGTTGGCAGGTGTTTCGCTGTCTCGATGCCATGCCCCTGCTGTCCTTGGAAGATCCGGCCTACCTGGCGAAAGTGTTCTTCCGGGCGCCCCTGGCCTGCCTCGGCCTGGCCCGCTGGCTCCCCTTCAACGTGGGCGATGTCGCCAGGACGCACATCAAGGATGAACAGCTGCTGAAGTTCATCGATATGGAGTGCTTCTGCTGGAGTGTGATGCCCGCCGACCGCACCCCCATGATCAATGCCGGCATGGTGTTCTCCGATCGCCATGCAGGAGGGATCAACTACCCGAAAGGAGGCGTTGGGGTCATCGCCGAAAAGCTTGTGGCCGGCCTGGAGGCCCATGGGGGAGCCATCCGCTATAAGGCGCGCGTCACCGATGTGATCATCCAAAATGGCAAGGCCGTCGGCGTGAAGCTGGCCTCAGGGGAAGTGATCCACGCCCGCCGCGTGGTGAGTAACGCCACCCGCTGGGACACCTTTGCAGGCGACATGGGCACGGTGAACGCCACAATCCACCCTCTGGTGGATCAAGCCCACACCCCCGCTGCTGAAGCCACCTGGCGCCGCCGATACAAGCCCTCTTCATCCTTCCTTTCTCTTCACCTTGGCATCGATGCGGCCGTGGTGCCAGCGGGCTTCCATTGCCACCATCTGCTGCTGGAAGACTGGGACGCCATGGAAGCGGAGCAGGGGGTGATCTTCGTGTCGATGCCCACCCTGCTGGATCCTTCCCTGGCCCCCCCGGGCTGCCATATCCTGCACACGTTCTCCCCGAGCGCCGTCGATGCCTGGCAAGGGCTCTCACCGGAGGACTACCGGGCCAAGAAACAAGACGATGCCGATCGCCTTATCGCCAGGCTGGAGACCATCCTGCCGGGGTTGAGCGGGGCCATCCGCCAGCGGGAAGTCGGAACGCCGAGGAGCCATCGCCGCTTTCTGGGTCGGATGGGCGGCACCTATGGCCCGATTCCCGCCCACCGCCTGCCCGGACTGCTACCCATGCCCTTCAACCGCACGGGCATACCGGGCCTCTATTGCGTGGGGGATTCCTGTTTCCCAGGCCAGGGCCTCAATGCCGTGGCTTTCAGCGGGTTTGCCTGCGCTCACCGCATCGGAGCCGACCTGGGGCTTAACCCCTGGGCCCTGCCGACCTGAGGGAAAGGGCTCGGGAAACGAGAACCGACAGCCAGAGCCCCAGGGGAAAGACCTCCGTGATGTTGAGCATGAGGCTGGTGATCAAGAGGACGACCCAGACCACACGCAGGCCTGAATCCAGCCAGCAGCACCAGAACGCGAGCCCGTAGAAGGCCACCAGGGCCACCAGCCCGCCCTGGCTCAGGAGCAGGAGGGGCAGGCCGTCGGCGGAAGGCCCCCGTCGAGCAGGATTCCCCTCAACATCGTCACCACCCGGCGAGCCCAGCAGCACGGGCGACCCCCCATCGCGTTGGTTCTGGCTGGCCAGCCCATCGCCCAGCCAGCGTTCCCGAAGGATGCGAGGTTGCTGGATCCAACCCTTCAGCGTGCCCAAGCGGCCGGACGGGGAGTCGAAGAGCTGGGGGCGCCCCAGAAGCTGGGGCAGGGCCAGAACCACCACCAAGAGGCTGGTCACGACGGCCATCGTGCGCCAGCGGCGGGGCAGTTGGCGATGCACCAGCCCAAGGGCCACCAGCACAAGACCCATCACCCCCGTACCGGAGCGGGCCAGAATCGCCAGCACCAGGGACACCAGCAGCAGGGGCCAGCGCTGCCAGCGCCGCAGAGACACAGCCACGCAGAGGGCCACGCCGATCGCCAGCACCCCCCCGAGGGTGTTGGGGTGGTTCAGCAACCCCGACAGGCGCGTGGGGAGCCAGGGACTCGGGGTGGCACCAAAGGACATGGGCAGCCCCCGCATGGCCTCAACGCTAAGGAAGGGCAGTTGGAGGAGAATCAGGGCGGCAGCACCATCCGCCAGAATCCGCAGCCGACGCGTGGCAGTGAGCCAGCCCGCCAGGGCCGCCAGGGGAATCCAGAGGCTCCACACCCCATTCAGCACCGTCGACACCAGCCCATCGATGGGCCAACTGATCGCTGCCGAGATCAGGGTGGAGAGGAACAAAGGCCCAAGGGGAACCAGGGAGGGGAGGGGGGGCATCACCTGCCACCCCCCCAGAACCAACAGGACTGAGATCAGCAGCACAGCAGGCAGCAAGGCATAGCGGAGCGCCTTCAGTCCCACCTCCCAGGGAGTGATTCGATAGAGCCGGAGACTCTGAATCCGTTGGCGCCGCAGGGGCGGTCCGGCCTCCACGACCCGAGCGGGGGAACAGGAGGCGGGCAACCACCAGCTCCGCACGGGAGGCCTGCAGAACAGGGCCAGGTCGTGGGCGTAGGCCGACCGGTCGAGCACCCCCACCCGCCGTGCCCAGAACGGAAGACCGTTGAACATCACCACGAGCACGATGGAAACCACCAGAAGGCGGGTGAGCTGGTCGAGTTGCTGCTCGCGACCCTCATCCATGACCCCGCCCTCCAGCGATGCCAGGCGGCCGCTTCCGACTCCCCTGGAGGCGTTCCCGCAACAGGCACCAACCGCCCCAGAAGGCGCACGGCAGACCCACCAGCTCTGCAGCCGCCAGCACCCCCAGACGGGCGGCGTACCCCGGGCGGCTGGGGACTCCCCAGGCCTGACCCCACATCTGCAACCGCAAGGCGCAGACCGCCAGGCCGCCAGCAGCCAGGCTGAGCCCGAGAACCATGGCAGCGGCAAGCCCGACCACTTGGGCCGTGCGCCGGAGGGTGGCCGGGGGTGGACCACCGAGGGAGGCCCCCATAGCGATCGCCACCCCCATCACCACCGCCCAGCGCCGCCCCCACCCCGCCAGGGTCTCCACCCCCATGGGTTGATCCACACTCAAGGGAGTCAGGCAGGTGGCGAGCAAGGCGCCCACGGCCAGGGAGGCGATCCAGGAGAGCACAACCGCCGCAAAAGCCGTTCCCAGCCGGTGCCAGAGGCACGCAGTCCTGCCGGCCCCTCCCATCACGGCATCCGGAGCCAGGGACTCTGCAGATAGGGCCGCAGGGGCAGGGTGGCGTTTTCGCTGGAGAGGTCCATCCAGGCCGGCCCCACAGGCGGCAGAGCCACAGTCCGGCCGCCTACGGAGGCCAGGGGGGCAGGGTTATGGATGGCAGCAGCCCATTCCGCCAGGGAGAGCCTGCGGAAGCGATTGCCACGCCAGTGCATCTGGGCCGCCTGGGCCAGTCCCTCCTCCTTGACCCGCACGGTGGCGAAACCATTGTCTTCCATGCCGACGGCGCTCAGAGGGGAATCGTCCTTCCCGTAGCCAAGCTGATAACCCAGATAAAAGTTGTGCTTCAGCCAAACGTTGTGAATCGGTCCGCCCATCAGTTTCAGCAACACGCCATTGCCTTTGCGCGGATGGGCGGGGAACAGCAGAATCGAGTTGTTCTCGATCATCAAAGGGCCATCGGATACGGGACTTGGGGCCAGAGCCACTGAGGAGTTGAACACCACATTGCCGGACACCAGAAGATTCCGCGCCGGGCCGTCAAACTCAAACGCGTCATCAGTGGTTTCCACAATCAGATTGCTGCGGGCTTCATTGCTACCCCCTTGGGGGGAGAGCTTGATGCCATCACCCGATTGAATGACAATATTGCGATCCACCGTCATGTCTGAACCACCCAACCAGGCAAGGGAGCAATTGGAATAGGAGTAAATCTCGGTCCAGGACAGCCAGCCATCCCGATTCCATTCATAGAGGGGATAACAACTGCTGAGGTTACGGCTGACTCGGATCTGCCGCAGTGGCAGCAAGGAGGGATTGCCGTTGATGGCCACATCAGCGCCCTCGAAGTGGTTGCCCTCAATGAGGACGTGGTGGGTGTTCCAGAGCTGAATCGCTGCCATCACAGCAAAGTCGAAGCGGAGGTCGCGTACCTCTACATAGGGAGCCTCGATCCAGAGACTGGCCACCTGATGGCCCCCGGAGCGGGTGCGACGGGGCATGGGACGGGCCACCTCCAGTCGGCCGACCACGGGCCGTTCCCCATGCGGCAGACACAGCCACAGATCCCCTTCGCTGGAGGAGAAGGCAGGCCAGGCGCCAGGCCTGGAACAGATCCGCCGCAGTTGAGGGAGTGAGCCGCTGCGGAATGCCATCACCCCATCCCAGCGGAGTCCAGCGACGGCGGCCCGCACGGGGGTTCTCCAGAGACCACCACCCCGAGCCTGCCAGCGCCAGGAGGCCATCAAGGCGGGATCGGCACTCCCGCTGATCCGCGCCTGCCCCGGAATGGCGGCGCGCAGCACAAGGGGACGCCCAGGCCGGCCGCCGCGCCGCAGGAACACCTCCTCCCGATAGGTACCGGGCCAGATCAAGATGGTTTCCCCAGGATCCGCCTGGTCGGCCGCCCGTTGAATGGTGCGCACGGCGAAACGCCTGGACTGGCCCAGATAGCCATCGAACCCATCGGGCGCCACATGGACGACGCCCCGCCGCAGCCAACCGGTGGGGGGGCGAACGTAGGCCAGGGTCGCTCCCACCAGCGCCACGCTGGCGGCGGCGAGGCCCGCTCCCCCAATCTGGTGGGAGGCCAGAAGAGATGCCCACCTGGCACCCCGCCTACCCATGGAAGCTCCCTCTCTCCATCTTGCCGATGTCCATCATCCCTATCGCCTCCAGGCCTGCCTCTGGCCTGCCCCACCAGCGCTGGGGCAGGGGGTAAGACTGGCACTCTGGCAGGGCACGGGAACAGCGGGCACTCCCGATGCCGTGGCAACCAACCTGGAGCGGCTGGAGATGGTGGCCGCGATCGCTGCAGGCCATGGTGCCCAGTTGCTGGCCTTCCCTGAGCTTTATCTCAGCGGCTACATCGTCACGCCCGCGCTGGCGCGCACCCTGGCGGAACCGGTGGATGGACCGAGCCTGCAGCGGGTGGCTGCAACG
>JBIIHR010000101.1:0-5218 GCA_044235655.1 Cyanobium sp.
CCGACGATTGCACGGCAGGGGTGAAACGGGATTCCTGCTTGGCCACCCCGAGGAGCAGGGATAAGGGCAGCTGCTGTTGCTTCGCCGCTGGAGCGAAGGCCTCCGCAAAGCGCCTTGGATGCAGGGCCTGCTCCAGTTGGGGCAGGAGGGAGCACTGCTCGGGCTTGAGCAGGAAGGCGGCCTTCTCCAGCTGGCCCAGTCCTGTCCAGTCGTCCCCCACCCCTTGGCGCAGCCTCCCTTCCACCAGCAGGTCCCCGCTGTCCTTGGGGGGTTGGCCGCCACGGCGCAGCCTCCAGGTTTCCCAGGCTTCCGTGGGTTGGCCGAGGCGCCACAACTGATCTAGAGCCGCATCGCCACTCGCCAGGGGCTGCCAGGGGGTGCTGGTTGCTTCTCCTGCCGTGCTGGCGGGGGAAGGTTGCAGGTTCAGGTCTTCCTTGCCGAGGCGTGCTGCGGCCCGCCAGCCGTAGTAGCCGCCTGGGTGGTGCACCAGCAGTTGTTTCCAGGTGAGGGTGGCCTCTTCCTCCTGGCCCCGTTGCTGCTGTGCGTATCCGAGCCAGAACCGGTGGCGGGCCCCAAGCGCCGGGGAGAGCTGGTCGGCGGGGATGGCGTTCAACATGGCGACCACGCCATCCCAGTTGCCCTTCAGCAGGAACTGCCGGGCCACCTCCCACTGCAGGTCCCAGCTGGCGGGATCCTGGGGCCAGCGCTGCAGCACGGCCAGGGCCGCCCTCCCGCTGCTGTCGCTGAGGGCGAGCCGCGCCTGGACGGGGGCACTGTTCTGCCAGCGCGACGGGAGCTGCTTGAGGTTGGCCAGGGCGGTGTCGCCCTCCTGCTCACTCAGCAGGCGCACTGCCTCTTCCGCTGCGGGGGTGTCAGGCCGTTGCTGCACCATCTCAATCAGCAGGGGGGGCGCCAGGCGCTGGGTGTCCGGAGGGCCTTTCAGAAAGGTGCGGGCCAGGGTCAGCCGCCCCGCGTCGCTGAGGGCCCCAACAGTGGCCGCTTCTGGACCCTTCTCGCCCAGGCAGCGCAGGGCTCCAGCCCCATCCCCCGCCTCCGCCAGACCCTGGGCCAGCTGGGCGTGCTGGGCAGCACTCAGGGTTTGGTTGGTGCACAGGGCGGTGATGGCTTCCCTGGCCCCGGGCCAGCGGGCTCCCCACCGGGCCAGATGGAGGGTGCCTTGCTGTTGCTCCGCTTCCCTTGGCCCCGCCTCCAGGGCGGCCGCAAGGGCGGCTGGGTGCGCCGGGAAACGGCGGAGCAGCTCCTCGCGAAGGTCGGGTTGTTGGCGTCCCAGGGCATAGAGGGCATCGGCGCTGGCGGGTTCCTGAGGGAAGCGCCGCAGCAGTTGGCGCCAGAGGGGCACGGCCTGCTCCTTCCCGATGAGCTTCTCCCGCTGCAGGGCCGCCTGCTTGAGCACCACGGCAGCGAGCGGATCCGGGCCCCAACCCTGTCCAGCCAGCCATTGGCCCTGCACTTCAGCGCCGTTGCTGGTCTTGCTGGCAAGGAGCAGGGCGGCCTCCCGTCGCCTCTGAGGATCCGCCGACCAACGCCACTCCCGCTGGAGCTGGCTGATGGACGCTTCCGGTGTCAGGGCGGGGCGCCTCTCCAGCAGGGCGCGGCCCCCCAGGAGAGCGGCGCCCGTGCCCAGGCACGAGACCAGCAGCAGGAAGGGGAGGCGGGCCAAGACCAGCGATCAGCTGGTGGCATTCTGACCAGGCACCATGCTGGCTCGGGCCATGCGTCCGTTGCGCCGTCTCCTCCCCTCCGTTCCTCCCCTTTTGCGCCATTTGCCGGGATCCCTGGGCCGCCGTCGTGCCCTGGCCGTGGTGGGCACTGCCGTGGTGGTGTGGTTGCTGAGGCCTTGGCCTCCCTTCCAGTGGCTGCCTGGAGCTGTGGTGGGGCTCTTGCTGCTCTGGGCCGTGCTCGAGCTCCTGCGTTGGCTCTGGTGGCCCCGCCGCTGGAGCTGAACCTGTCTACCTCTCTGGTGAGCAGAAGCAATCCCGCGTAGCCTGGGCCACTCTCATTTCTCCTCCATGGCTACAGCCCCCGTGCACCCCCTCGGGGCCCCCTTGGGGGGAGGAGTGTCCTTCGGCACCGATGGGATTCGGGGGCGGGTTGGCACGGCGATCACCCCAGCTCTGGCCCTGCAGGTGGGCTACTGGACCGGGCTCGTGCTGCCGAAGGAAGGCCCCCTGGTGATTGGAACCGATTCCCGCTCCAGCGGACCCATGCTGGTGGCGGCTCTCACCGCAGGCCTAGCCGCGGCGGGCCGGGAAGTGTGGCAGTTGGGTCTCTGTCCCACCCCTGCGGTGCCGGGCACGATCCAGCGCATGGGTGCCGCTGGTGGGCTCATGGTGTCCGCCAGCCATAACCCTCCCCATGACAACGGCATCAAGGTGTTTGGCCCCAGCGGTGCCAAGCTTGCCCGGCCCCATCAACAGGCCATCGAGATGGGCCTGAGGGGGGAAGCGCCCCACCTTCAACCCGAGCTCACGGGCACGGGAACGGTGCATCAGCGCACCGATCTGATGGCCGACTACCGACAGGCCTTGCTGGACAGCGTGGCCGGCCAGCGACTCGATGGTTGCAAGGTTGTGCTGGATCTCTGCTGGGGTTCCGCCACGGCTTGCAGTGCATCGGTGTTCCGCGACCTGGGTGCGGATCTGGTCGTGCTCCATGGCCAGCCGGATGGGGGTCGCATCAACCAGGGCTGTGGCAGCACCCATCTGGACCCCCTGAGGCAGGCCGTACTGGCTGAGGGTGCGGAGATGGGCTTCGCTTTCGATGGGGATGCGGATCGCATGCTTGCCGTCGATGGCCGCGGCCGGGTGATGGATGGGGATCAGATTCTTTATCTCTGGGGCTCGGCCCTGCGGGCATCGGGTCTCCTTCCCGCCGATCGGATCGTGGCGACCGTCATGTCCAACCTGGGTTTTGAGCGGGCCTGGCAGCAGGCCGGCGGCTTGCTGGAGCGCACCCCTGTGGGCGACCAGTACGTCCATGCGGCGATGGAGGAATTCGGGGCGGGCCTGGGGGGTGAGCAGAGTGGACACATCCTCTCCGCTCACCATGGGATGAGTGGGGACGGTCTGCTCACCGCCCTGCAGGTGGCCACCCTGGTGCACGGTCGGGGCCAAACACTGGCCGATTGGATGGATCAGAGTTTTCGGCCCTACCCCCAGAAGCTGGTGAATGTCACGGTGCCTAACCGTGACCGTCGCACGGCCTGGCAGGACTGCGTGCCGATGCGGGAGGCCGTGGCTCGAGCCGAGGCAGCGATGGCCGGCCATGGCCGGGTGCTGGTGAGGGCCAGCGGTACCGAGCCCTTGCTGAGGGTGATGGTGGAAGCCGCCGACAAGGAGCAGGTGGAGCATTGGACCACCCTGTTGGCATCGGAGGCTGACCGCCTGCTCAACGCGGCCTGATCTCCGGGTTGGCGCCATTCCTTCCTTGAGCCAAGAGCGCAGTGGCCAGGGTGAGGGCCCCGTCGCAGCCGTCGCCTGCAGGGTCGACCCAATGGGCCTGGGGTAAGCCCTTGGCCAAGGACTGGCCGAAGGCCTCCCGCAAACTTCCCAGATGGGTGATGGCCCCCCCCAGCGTGCATACGGTTGGGGCGGATAGGGCCAGGTGGGAGGCGATCGCCACCACCATCTCCACGAGTGCTTCCCCATGGCGACGGAGGATCCCCAGGGCCAGGGGATTGCCGGCGGCTGCCTGGTGCTCCACCACTGGGGCGAGGGCGGCGAAGCCGGCGGGGCCGAAGCTGGGCTTCACCACAAGGGCCTTGATCTGCTGTGGGGTCTGGGGATCCTCCAGCCTCCGGCCCAGGGCCTCCCAGAGCGCCTGACGTAGGGGGTCGTCAGGATGGCGTCCATCCGCCATTCGCAGGCTCAGGCTCAGGGCATCCCGGCCAATGTCCATGGCCGAGCCGGCCCCATCCAGCAGCCAACCCCACCCCGCGCAGCGGTGGTGCCGGCCTGTCCGATCACAGCCGATGGCGATGGTTCCCGTCCCACTGATCACCACGATCCCCTCCCCTTGGGGGAAAGCGCCAGCCAGGGCCGTGCGCTCATCCCCGGTCACCACCAATCGCTCCGGGCCCAGCCCGAGGGTGGTGACAGCTAGTTCCAGCGCCAGGTCCTGAACCCTGCTGCCGTGTTCGATGCCGCTGGCCCCCACCGCCGCCGCCCCCAGGGCCCAGACCCCCTGGGGTGCCTCTCGATCCACCAAGCGGGCCCGGGCGCGCACCAGGCTCTCCCGCAGGGCCTCCTGAAACCGCTCCTGACCATCCTCTGCCGCCAGATGGACCACTCCCGGACCTTCCCCTTCCGCCAAGGGGGTTCCGTCGAGGGTGGCCAGCCGGCAGGTGGTGTGGGTCTGGCCCGCATCGAAGCCGGCCACCAGCAGGGGCGGCATCGGGGGCGGGGCTGGGCCGGCGGTCACCCTCACGGTCGCCTGGGGGACTCCAGCAAGCTGGCTCCGGCCCCATGCACGGAGGCCGCCAGGGTGGCCAGGCTGAACAGGGCGATCAGCTGCACTTCGGGCCGGAAAAAGATCGTGTCGGTGAGGCCCTGCACCGCTAGCCCTGCGAAGGCGGCTACCGCCGCCAGCGCCGGTAGCACCAGGGGGCCCTGGGCACGCCACTGGGCCAGCCCTGTGGCCATGCCGCTGAAAAACAGACCCGCCCCGCACACCAGACCGGGAATGCCTGCCTCCACCAGCCATTCGAGGGGGATGGAGTAGGCACTCAGGGCGTTGAACTTCGGCTGCTGGTAGAGGGGGTAGATCAGATTGAAAGCGGTATTGCCCGGCCCAATGCCGATCCAGGGCCGGTCTTCGATCATTTTCAGGGCGGAACTCCAGACGTTCATCCTGAAGTTGTTGGAGCTGTCTTCCCGGCCTGCCACCAGGCTCATGACCCGCACCCGCAGGGGCTCCACCTGGGTGATGAGCACCACCAGGGCCAAAGCGCCGCCCCCCAGCAACACGATGGGCACCAGTCGGCGCCAGAGGGGGGGCCAGGATTGGGTGTGGCGGAGCACCAGCAGAAGGGCAAGAAGGGCCAGGGAGGCCACCATGCCCATCCAGGCCCCCCGGCTGTAACTGAGCACCAGGGCCACAATGCCCAGGGCCAGCGATCCCAGAGCGAACAGGCGCCGGGGCCATCCCTCCCAGCGGAGCAGGGCCACGGCGGCCAGGGGCAAGATCGGCAGCAGATAGC
>JBIIHR010000102.1:0-5112 GCA_044235655.1 Cyanobium sp.
GGTGCTGCTTCCTTTGGCCATCCTGGCGGTTCCCTGGGCCCAGGAACTGATCGATCAATTGGTTTTTCGTGGCCGCTGGAATCTCCCCATGGTCTACGGCGGCCCCTGGTGGGGTCTGCTGACCGCACCCTTCAGCCACAGCGGGTTCGGCCATTTGATCAGCAACTCGATCTGGTTTCTCCCCCTCTCCTGGCTGGTGCTTCTGAAGGGCA
Source organism: Cyanobium sp. (assembly GCA_044235655.1). Classification (GTDB taxonomy): domain Bacteria; phylum Cyanobacteriota; class Cyanobacteriia; order PCC-6307; family Cyanobiaceae; genus Cyanobium. The sequence continues at coordinate 213 of JBIIHR010000102.1, forward strand.
CCAGGGACTATTGGGCTGTCTGGGTGGGTGTGCTGCTGCTGCAGATCCCCGTCTGGTTGCTCTGGCCAGCGGCCAGCCACGGTCTCTCTGGGGTGGTCTATGGCCTGCTGGGCTATCTGCTCCTGATCGGTTGGTTGGAAAAGCGCCCCCTGGCCGTGCTCCTCTCCTTGGGATGCGTGTTGGCCTATGGAGGGCTTTTGCCAGCGCTCTTGCCCTTCTTGAGCCCACCGGGAGTGAGCTGGATCGGCCATGTGGCGGGCTTTGTGGGAGGGCTTCTGGCGGCCCTGGCGGTGTATCGGGAGTGACGCGACTGACACCCCGCCCCTTGCCTCCTGCCGCCCATGCCCCCTGCCCAGCCTTCCCCCCCTTCTCCTGCCCCCGCACCCCTAGGTGCCCTTGCGCTCCAGCCCCTGTTCCCTCTGGCGTTGGGTCAGGTGCAGTTAGCGCCCGATCCCCTGGAGACGGCGGTGCTGCTTCAGGAGATCCTGCGGTTGCGGGGGGCGGCCAAGGGCAATCCCCAGGAGGGTTGCGCCTGGACAGGGGATCTCCACGGCCACGGCCAGCTTCATCAGCTTCCCGCTTTTGCCCCTCTGCTGCGGCAGCTGGCCCAGGCCGCTGGCGACTATGTGGGAGCGCTCGGCTTTGACAGGCGCCAGCTCGCCCTGTTTTTGCAGCGGGCCTGGCCCGTGGTGAGTGAGGAAGGCCAGGGGATCGGGCGCCATCACCACCCCAATGCCCATCTGAGCGCTATTTACTATCTCACCGGCGATGGCACGGCTGCCAGCGGCTGTCTGCGGCTTTGGGCGCCTCACCAGGCCAATGAACTGGTGCCCGGCCTGGCCGTGGGCCATGGTGGACCCATCAAGGCAGGGCTACCAGGGGCCCAGGACTGGAATGCGCCCTGGTGGGATGTGGCCCCCCGGGCGGGCCTGTTGCTGATGTTTCCTGCCTCCGTAGACCACGGGGTTCTGGAGAACAGCACAACGGAGGAGCGACGGGTGTCGATCGCCATGGACTTCTGCCTGATGGCTCCGGCCAACGGGGTGGGCGGGAGCAGCGAGGCGGAGTACCTGGCACCCCATCCGAGCACCTGGCTGGAAGTGGATGCTATTTCCAGTGAGAATGAAGCCACATCTCATTGAAATACATGAGTTGCCAGATGATGGTGCCAATTCCACAGAGGAGTGTGACGGGGTAGACCCACTTCTGCGTTGCTTGCCCATCCTCCGCATTCGCGATCGAAAAGCCAATCACGGCTGGAAACAACTTGACGAAATAGCGTATCCGGACGTAGGCGAATAACCAGGCTGGAACCAACGTCAGGACGGCTCCAATCAGCAGCATCACGAGAAGTGGACGCAAGCGCCTGGATGGCTGAACCACGGCAAGCGCCAGGGGCACGAGCATGAATTTGAATGTGTGAACGGATTGCTCGAGGCCTTTGAAGAAAGAAACGGCCAGATAATCGAAAAAGCGCGTTGGGTTGTTCCGAATGAAGTCGGAAACTGAGCTGGAATTCTTGAACAGTCCGTTTTTCAACAGGGTTACGGAATCTTCTACAGAAGGGGAATTGGCAACAAACTGATGGGGATGGAATAACTCCGCGTAGGTGAAGATGAAGGCCACCATGCTGCGATCCATCTCTTGCGGATTGGCCCCTCTGACGATGAAGCTTGGGATGAGGAACAGGACCATCCATAACAACGTGTAAGCGAATGCTCTGAAGGCCTGTTGATGGCCCCTGCGATGCTCCCAGACCCACCAGAACAAAGCGAGTGCAATGGCGGCCAGAGACATCTCAACCTTGGACAGGCCAAAGAGCGCCAGAAAGAGGGATGAAATGACGAATGGCCATCGTGAGATGGCGGCATACAGGAACATCGTCAGGAAACTGCCTGCAAACAGTTCACTGCTTGGTTGGATGAATTGAAGGGCAGACGTCGCAACGATGAGAAAGCCAAGCGCTCGAAGCGGGGTTGTGCGAACAATCTTGAGCATGAGGAGATATGAGCTTGTAAGATAGGCAATCATTGCCAGTATTCTTATGTGCCAATTGATTGTTTCTGGGCTCGTGGGAACGATGAGTTTGTAGACGCCCGCAATCAGGCTGGATGAAATTCCGCCTGAATACATGATATTTGGATATTGGAAGACCCAGCTGCCGTTGCTTCTGCCCAGTCGCAGGTTGGCTGTCGAGATGAATGACTGATCCATCGGGTGCGCCATGGGCGCACCCGAATCATTCAGGATGTAGGCAGCGGAAATGAAGACCGCTAGGACGAGTAGAAATAAAAGAAAATATAAGCCCCTATCCTGTTGTCTGCCTTGGCTGATCGCGGGCGCTGGAGATGTCATGCTCTTTGTAAGATATAAAAATCCTAACCCGTCCACTGACTCCTGGCCAAGGCTGGCAGGAGCAGGCCCGCGGACTGAGGGCTTCTTCTGCCCCTCGCTGCCGGCCCGTTCCGTCTGGAGCCTGCCAGGTCAACCACTGGCCGCCATGCCTTTGCTGGTGCGCATTCTGTGGGTCTGTTGTATTTCTATATTTTGGGCTAAGAGTCTTTCGCCTGAGGCGGCCATGAACGTTTCCCATTCCTCCATGGCCTTGGTGGCTCTGGCGGTTCTGGCGCCCCCCATGTTCGAGGCTGCTCTCCGGGCTTCTCCCGCCGCTGCGGCGCCCAACCCGTCGCCCTATCCCTGGAACGATGATCGGGTGCTGCTGCAGGGCTTTTACTGGGAGTCGTATCGCCACGGCCAGGCTCGTTTTCCCCAATTTGGTCAGAAACCTTGGTATGAGGTGGTGCGGGCGAAGGTGCCGGCCATCGCGGCGGGTCGCTTTGATCTGATCTGGTTGCCCCCACCCATCTACGCCGGGGAGCTCAGTGCCGGTTACAACCCCAAGCAGTATTTCAGGTTCGACAACAGTTATGGCAGCAAGGCCCAGCAGCAACAGCTCCTGCGGGCCCTGCTGGCCAAGGGCGTCGAGCCGATTGCCGATGTGGTGATCAACCACCGGGATGGCAGCCATGGGTGGGCGGATTTCCAGAACCCTGCCTGGGGACCCCAGGCGATCTGTGCCACCGATGAGGCCTTTACCAACCCTGCATCCGGCCTGACCCGCACGCCAGCGGCCCAGCGCGGCACCTGTGAGGATCGGGTGCCCTACCGGTCGGGGGGCACGTTCAACTATGAGAGCTTCCGTGACATCAACCACGGTGATCCCACCGTGCGCAATGACATCCTGCGCTATCTGCTGAAGCTGAAGGCCCTGGGCTATCGGGGCTGGCGCTACGACATGGTGCATGGCTACGACGCCCGTTGGGTGGGCTGCTACAACGCCGTCACCCAGCCCACCTTTGCGGTGGGGGAATACGACTGGGACAAGCAAGGAGAGATGCGGGGCTGGATCTGGGGGACGGCCACCCAACCCGCCGGCAAGGGAGCCGACCACCTGCGAAGCAGCAGCTATGCCTTTGATTTCCCGAGCTTCTTCCGGCTGAAGGAGGCGATCACGGCCAGCCGCTACGGCGATCTCTACGCCTTCAACTTCGGCCCCGGCCTGATGGGCGACACCACCGATGGCCTGCCTTGGAAGCAGCGGGCGGTGACGTTCGCGGAAAACCACGACACCGGCTACCGAACCAACGACGACGGCACCTCCCAGAAGGGCCATCAATTCGACAGCTTCGCCAACAACTGGCAGGTGGAGCAGGCCTACGCCTACCTCCTCAGCCACCCCGGGGTGCCCAGTGTCTATTGGAAGCACTATTTCGAGTGGGGTGCGGAGTTGCAGCGGAAGATCCAGGCCCTGATCAATGCCCGCAAGGTGGCGGGAGTGCATGCGGGCAGCGCCCTCTATGTGCAGCAGAATGCGCGCCAGGCGGGGGTCTATGCCGCCGCGGTTCAGGGCAGTCAGGGGATGCTCTACGTGCGCATCGGCGGCAACGATGGCAACTGGGAACCCTCCAGCTCCGGCTACGGCAACGTCCGGGAGTATGCCCAGGGGCAGGGCTGGAAGGTGTGGGTGGGGCTGCCGGGCAACCCCTCTGTGCGCTCGGCGCCCCCGGCGGCGGCTCTGGCACCCCCCTCAGCGGAGCAAGGGTTACCCCCCAATCTCCCAGCTCTCTGCCGTCGCTGAAGCTGCACGTGCGACCCCAGACCCCGTGACGAAGATCACCCCGATTTGTTTGGGAGATGCTGCGTCATCTGCAGCCGCTCTGGTGGATCGAGCCCACCAAGCACAACGTGCTGCCCATGGATGATCGCTTCCCGGCCTGCGCCAATCCGGACTGGCTGGTCGTGCAGGGATCGGGCGCCACTGCCCCCCTCAATTCGGGGCCAGAAACCGGATGGAAGGCGCTCCCTTGAGCTGGCTGGTCACGTTCCCCTGCAGGGCTTCATTGCCTTCGATCTTGATCGCCCGGATGCCGCTGCCGGGCCTGAAATCAATCTGCTTCAGGTTGACCCACACCATCTGGGGGGAGAGGGCCGAATCGAAGTAATACACCTGGTCGTTCTGATCGATCAGGGTGCGCCACCAGGTGGGGGAGATGTTGGGATGCTCCGGATCCGGGGTGCCCCAGGGCACCGAGACATTGCGCATCACGCTCATGACCCCCGCCAGGGCCTGGCGCCGATCCGTCGTAGGCGGCAGCTGCTGCACGTAGTAGGAGGCCCGAACGAAGCGATCGGGCGACTGGATGGAACCAGGCAGCTCCTTGGTTCGATCCCGGGTCGTCCAGTAGCCGTTCAGTTTGAGCTGCTCGCTGAACACCGGACTGTTGGTCATCACCTGGTATTGGCGTCCGTGGTGAATCACCGGTTTGCCCTTGAGGTATTCGATCACCGCCGAGTCTCCGCTTGCATCCGACACCGCCATGTGCACCGTGGCCTTGGCCTT